>QHXD01000546.1:0-3372 GCA_003223895.1 Acidobacteriota bacterium | reverse complement strand
TCACGCGTCCGTCAGGAAGGCTGGTGAACACCAGATCTTCCCACAACGCAATGCCGCGCGTGCGTGACGTATTGCCCTGGTGTTTAACGCCGGGGTCGGTGACCCAGACGAACGAGCCCCTGTTCGGATCGCGGGCGTCTATCTTATAAATGGTGCCCCAACCGTCAGCCGTGTACATGAAACCGTTGTCGATCAGCGGATTCAGTTCGTTTTCCGGACCGTTCTGCCCGACGTCCTGCAGGCCGCCGAGCGCCAACGCCCAGACCATCCGAAGGTTCTTCACGTTCTCCCGGTTGATCTGGGAAAGCTTCGAGTATCGGGTTGATCCGTAATCGCCGTTCATCATCAACCAGTTTTGTGGCTCATTCTGCGCGTTGAGCAACCGGTCCTTGTTGACTGTCATGTTGTACTGGGCGAACGCCGCCGCAGCGAGTGCCACCGCCGTTACAACGGCGAGGGCCGCGAGTCTCAAAGGTTTCCGCGCACAATATTGCATGATGATCTCCTTGGATGGTGGTGCCGTCACGTTACACGAATCGGCCGTGGCCCGGCCAGTGTTTTTTAGCCCAAAATAGCTAACGATGCTCAACCTGCGTCCATACCAGACCGAAGCGTTGATGTCTGTGCGAGATGCGTACAAGGCCGGCAAACGCCGGGTGATTGTTTCGCTGCCCACCGGTACGGGGAAAACGGTGGTTTTCGCGTATTTCCCGAGGGCGCTCAAGATGAAGAAACGGCTGCTCGTGCTGGCGCATCGGGAAGAGCTGCTACTACAGGCGCAGGAAAAGTTTCGCTCAATCGATCCCGATTTGAAGGTTGAGATTGAGCAGGCGGGTGCACGGGCGTCCGCTGACGCCAGGGTTGTTGACCGGATGACTTCTCCATCATTGTGGTCGATGAAGCGCACCATGCTGTCGCACCCACCTACCGCCGCATTTTCGATCACTTCGGGTTGTTTGGGCCCGGCGCCACACGCTACCTGGTAGGCTTCACTGCAACTCCCCGGCGCGGTGACAAGCAAGGGCTTGGCGAAGTCTTCGAGGAGGTCTGTTACGCGCGCGATATGCGCGAGATGATCGCCGGCCGTTACCTTTCTCCAATCACAGGTTGGCGCGTAGATAGCGATCTGTCGTTGGACGACGTGAAGATTCGCCATGGCGACTTCGTGGAAAGCCAGCTCGCACGCGTCGTGAACACGCCATTGCGCAACAAGTTGCTGGTCAAAGCCTACCGCGACTTCGCGAACGGCAGGCGCACCATCGTTTTCTGCGTCGACGTGGCCCATGCCAAAGACGTGCACCTCACATTTGCCGAAGCCGGCATTCGTACGGCGGCCGTGTGGGGTGAGCTGCCCAGGGAGGAACGTCGAGCCACGCTCGCGCGCTTCTCGGCGGGCAAGATTGACGTCGTGACCAACTGCAACCTGTTGACAGAGGGTTTTGATGAGCCGCGGGTCGATTGTGTGATCCTGGCGCGGCCAACACGCTCGAAGCTGCTCTACGCCCAGATGGTGGGTCGTGGCACACGCTTGCATCCCGACAAGGTAGACCTCATGGTCATCGATGTTGCCGATAATTCCAGAACACACCAGTTGCCCGGTTTGCATAGCTTGTTCAATCTGCCGATGAACATGAACCTGCAGGGCAGTAACGCGCTGAATATCGAACGAGAGATTGAACGGCTCAATCGCACACAACCGTGGATCGACACATCGCGCATTCACAAACCCGAGGACATCAAGCTCGCCGCTGAACGCATCGAGTTTTTCAATTTCAATCCGCCCGCCGAACTGATCGGCTGTACGGCAAACATGTGGTATGCCGTACCCGGGGGATACTGCTTGAGCCTGCCGGATGGCGAATGGTTAACCGTCGAGCCGAACTTACTCGACACATGGGATGTTGCGCATGTAACGCCGCGCGAGGGCGCAAAGCGGTTCCATCGCGCGGAGACCCTTGCCGGTGCTATGCAGGTCGCGGATCGCTTTGTGATCGACCAGCGCCCGGACGCGGCCCGGCTGGTGGGACAGAGTGCGCGCTGGCGAGCCGAGCCGCCGACAGATAAGCAAAAAGAGGTGCTTGCTCGTAACAAGATCCCCGTGCCCAAAGGCCTGACGCGAGGTCAGGCGGCCCAGATGATTTCGCTGGTTGTGTCATCGCGCAGACACCGCGGAAAGGTGGATTCCCCTCCTTGAAAAGGCACTCTTATCCAAATTAGTGTGGATGTTTCTGTCTGAGGCGCGTGTGCAGTCGCATTTTTTGAGGTTTACAGAGTTTGCGAGGCGTCGTTTTAGGATACTCCCCTCCTTGGTTAAGGAGGGGTGTCTGCGCCCATCAATAAAATTTGGCGAAGCCTCCTTAACCGGGCGCAGACGGGGTGGTTGGTTCAACGTCGCGAAGCCACCTTATAGATTTCCGCGAAGCGAACCTTGTCGAATCGGTGCGCTACGCGAATATCTACAAGGTGGCTTCGCGACGTTGAACCAACCACCCCGTCCGCGCCTATCAAAGGAACGGGAGCATTTTTTTGATGGCGCGGCCACCCCTCCTTAACCAAGGAGGGGAATATCGCTAATTTGGAGACCACAGCCTTTTCAAAAGGGGAATCCATTTTCCCAGATCTAGGCTACGTGTATTCCTGACAGCGACCGGTTGACCTGTTTGCACAGTGCTTTGAGAGCGTCCACGCGGGCCGGGCCGAGAAAGCGCCAAGTAAAAGCGGTCTTGTTGTGATTGAGCGGCTCGTCAATGGCGGTATGGGCGCGGCACGCCTCTCCGTCAGGTGTGCCGGGGATCGGCGCGAATTCGGAAAGCATCACGCGGGCGCCCTGGCCGGCGGCAAAGCGGATAGAGGCTTCGAGGTTCTGCTCCTGGGAATCCGGGTGCCCGATGATGATGTATGCCGTGATCGAAGACGCACCCGCTTCTTGTAATGCGCCCACGGCATCGCCGAACTCTTCTGAATACACTTTTCCGCCGGTCTTACGCTGCCACTCGTAGGCATTCGATTCGAGCCCGAGGAAGAAAGTCTTAAAGCCGGCGCGAACCATGAGCCGTGCGATCTCGGGTGTGATGAACCGCGCGTTCAGGGCGTTGGGGGTGTGAAACGAGACATGGAGATCCTGCCGCAGCCCCGCTTCGAGAAACGGAAGGAGAATGCGCTCGGGTTGGAACAGCAACGCGTCGTCGTAGAATGCGACATTCCGAGCACCCAGGCGGACGAGGTGCCGGACTTCTTCTATACAAGTCTCCAGCGGCCGCGCCGCGAAAGCCGGGTATACGAGAGGCACGGAGCAGTACGTGCAGCGGAACGGGCATCCCTCGGTGATCTTGACGATGCCGACCTGCGCATCGACGCTTTCCCACAATGGAA
>QHXD01000545.1 GCA_003223895.1 Acidobacteriota bacterium | reverse complement strand
AACTATTCGCATGTTGTGGTCGAAGTGGTTGACTACGACCATTATCGACGAGCTTTCTCGAGTGGAGTGCGTTAAAGGCCAGACCGGCAAAGGTGAGCACGGATTGACCGCGGTTGCGCCACGCCGCATCGCAATCGCGCGCGCCTTGAGCGAATGTCCCACGAGTGTGTGGATTTCGACCGCCGAGTTTTTTCGATTCATGCGAGCGTCCGGCACCGACTTCATGGTGACGCGCAATCCCTGGAACCTATATATCTGCGACGCGCAGTATGGCTCGCTCGGTTCCGGCGGCGAAGAAATGCTGGAGGAGCGATATCTCCTCGGCTTTCTGCTGGAATATGCCGCTACGCTTGGGCTGCTGGACGTTGCGCTGATTCCTCCCGCGGGCGCGCGCGACGACTACGGCGACTTGTGGGGAACCGACGAGCTTCCCTTCTTCAGCCGCTACGATGGACTCATGTATTTCCGCATCAATCCGCTCGGAGCGTATTGCCTCGGAATGGCGTCAACGTATCAATCCGCTCCATTGGAAGTGAAGCCGGTGCTGCGGATCCTCCCGAACCTGGAGATCGCGGCCATCGGTCTGGACCTGGACCAAGGCGACCGGCTCGCCCTCGACGCCTATGCTACGCACATCTCCGAGTACGTGTGGCGGCTGGATGCCGTCAAGCTGCTCGCCGCCATCGAAGAGGGAAGACCCGTGGCCGAGATCCGAGAATTTCTCGCGGCGCGAAGCGGGGCGGAGATTCCCGACACAGTCGTGCGATTACTCGATGACACGGCCGAGCGAAGCGTGAAGCTCCAGGACTGCGGGCCGGCGCGCCTGATCGAATGCGCCGATCCGGCGCTTGCCGCCCTTCTCGCCCACGATTCACGGATCCGGAAATACTGCATGCAGGCGGGAGATCGTCATCTTGCAGTGCCGGCGTCTTCCGAAACGGCGTTCAAGCGCGCCGTGAAAGAAGCCGGATACCTCGTGCAAATGGGAGAGACAGCGAGCCGGGCGCGTGCTCCACAGAGCCGGCGCGCGAGTCCTCCCAATGGAGAACGTGGGAGAACCGGCGAATCGCCCGTCAATGAGGCCGCGGAGGCCGGCGTTGGGAGCGCGCAGCGCGACGAATTAGAAGCCGGTGTACCTTCAGCAGACCGCACGGCGGGCCCGGCGTCAAACATCCTACGGGCCGTTGAGGAGCAGGCCGGTGACTGAAACGTCCGGAAAAGCGCTGATCGTCCAAAGTGACTGCAGCGTTCTTCTCGAGGTCCACTCGCCGCTGGCCGAGGACGCCCGCGCCGCCATTGCGCCCTTCGCCGAGTTGGTAAAGAGTCCTGAACACGTTCATACGTATCGTATAACGCCGCTCTCGATCTGGAATGCCCGGGCCGCGGGTTTTGACGCCGGGCAAATGGTGGCCGCGCTGCGCCAGCACGCCCGTTATGTCGTGCCGCCGAGTGTGGAGCGGGATATCCTCGATTTGGCCGGCCGCTACGGGCGAGTTGTCATCACCCGGGAAGGCGGTGCGCTGCGTTGCTCCTGCCTTGACGAAGTGACGACCGAACGATTGGCCCGAGACCGGGATGCGGGTCCGCTTCTAACCACTCGCATTGACAACACAAGTTTTCGCATCGACCCGGGCCAGCGCGGGATTCTAAAGCAGGCGCTCATCGCGGCCGGATTCCCGGCGGAAGATCTCGCCGGTTATGCTGCAGGCGATCCGCTCCATCTGGCGCTGCGAGACACTACCGTTTCAGGGCGGGCGTTTACGGTACGCTACTACCAACGACAGGCGGCCGAAGCCTTCCACCGGGCCGGTTCCGAAAAGGGCGGCAGTGGAGTGGTCGTGCTCCCATGTGGCGCCGGCAAAACCGTCGTCGGCCTTGCGGCGATGGAACTCGTCGGGCAGACGACACTCGTGCTCACCACCAGCCTGACCTCCGTCAAACAGTGGCGGCGCGAAATCCTCGACAAGACCACGCTCCATCCGGACGACATCGCCGAATACACGGGCGACCAGAAAAACACCGGCCCGGTGACGCTCGCGACCTACCAGATACTCACGTGGCGGGAAAATCGCGAATCCGAGTTCCCGCACCTCGAACTTTTCCGGGCCCGGTCGTGGGGCCTGATCATATACGACGAAGTACACCTGCTGCCCGCTCCAGTCTTCCGCGCGACAGCGGATCTTCAGGCCCGCCGCCGTCTCGGTCTCACCGCGACCCTCGTGCGAGAGGATGGACGCGAGGCAGACGTCTTCGCTCTCATCGGGCCCAAGCGCTTCGATGTTCCCTGGAAAGACCTGGAACGGCAGTCATGGATTGCGGGCGCCACCTGCGTCGAGGAACGCGTGCCGATGAGTCAGGGCCGGCGAATGGAATATGCCCTGGCGGACAGGCGGGCACAGTTCCGCATCGCCGCTGAAAACCCCGAAAAAATGACGCGGCTGGGTGAGCTTCTCGAAAGCCATCCTGGCGCGCGTATTCTGATCATCGGCGAATACCTCGCCCAGATCGAGGCCATTGCCAGGGACTTCAACGTCCCACTGGTCACGGGAAAGACGCCGCAACCAGAGCGCGAGGCGATCTACGATGGCTTCCGCCACGGGGCGTTGCGCCGCATCGTGTTGTCCAAAGTGGGAAATTTCGCCATCGACTTACCCGAGGCCGACGTTCTCATCCAGGTTTCCGGCGCGTTCGGTTCCCGCCAGGAAGAAGCCCAGCGATTCGGGCGAATTCTGCGCCCGAAAGAGGACGGCCGCGCCGCCCGCTTCTTCACGCTCGTCTCGCGGGACACGCGCGAAGAGGAATTCGCGCATCACCGTAAGCTATTCCTCGTCGAACAGGGGTACTCCTATCAGATTGTCGGTTGACGACAGAAGCAGGTTCTGGATCTGACCTTTGAGTCTCCGGATAAGTCTACCGCGCCCAGTACCGATACGCCTCGATCCACTCCCATCCTTTGGGCGGAGGCTCCGGCAGAGGCAGATCCAAAATGGGCAGTCTCTGCCGCTCTTGATCGCGCCGGCACACCACAACGATGTGGTCGTCGTCTGTGAGGTCGAGCCGCTCGACCGTGACCTCAGCGCCGAGCACGACAGTGTTGAACGGAAGTTCCAAATCATTTTCAAACATCGTGTAGAACCCGGTAACCTGTTCGGATTCGTCGTAAGCGTCGACAGTAGCCTCTTCCATACGCCTCGATCCACTCCCATCCTTTGGGCGGAGGCTCCGGCAGAGGCAGATCCGCAGCATCCAAGCCTCGCCTCAAAAGACGGGAAGAACGAGACACACTTGCATGAGAATCATGGCTACGCCAGACTGTAGATGGATTGTTATCGGTTGCGATGGAAGAAACGCAAATCAGATGGTCAGACTACATGCTTTATCGTATGAAAGAGCGCGGATACGAGGCTGCCACGATCGAAGAAATTATCCGCCACTCGGCGGAGCGTTATACTGACACCGATTCCGGCAGGACGGTTATTGTGGGCCGGCACCATGAACTATTAGTGCTAATTCCGATTGAAACGGACGGCTCAACAATTGTTCCGATAACTGTTCACGCCACAACCCGGCAGCAGATCCGTTTCCGTCTGCAAAGCGAGTATGAATCATCCACGAATGACGTATTTTGAAAAAGATGACATTCTGCATCTTTCGATCAGCAACGAGAAAGAAGCCGGCAGCGTCGAGATCGCTCCGAACATCACTGTCGAACTCAACGACAAGGGCGAATTGATTGGTGTCGAGATTCTTGAGGCCAGCCGATTCGTTCGAGATACCGTCCTGGAGTCCGCTCAGGGCCGCATGCTGCAGTTGCCTCTAAGCCGTCCGAGTGCTGAATAGCCTCCCCGGGGGGCGTGTTTTCATTATCACTAATTCTTGTTTTTGCTAGTCATCAAGGCTGATTGACCGTCGGTTGACCAGCGATTGACAGCTTGCCGTTTGTTGGCCGTTTGAAAAGACGCAAAAGCCGGCAAGTCGAAGCAAAACGTTATTGAAATCCGCAACCCGAAGAAACCGATAAACGCAAAAAGATGAACGACCGAGCAACAGTCCGCAACTCTCCGCAACTGAATGGAAGCCCTCTGTTAACCGGAGGGTTGTAGGTTCGAGTCCTATCTGAGGAGCCTTTTTCCTGTCTCTTTCAGTAGGCTACGGACGCGCACCCAAAAGTGACGAACCTGTGGAAAACCCACTTTGCCAAATTCTTGCCATTTGCCTACGTCAACTGACCGGCGGAGTGGCGCGATCCGTGAACGCTAGGCGACTTATGCTTATACGGTTGTTTCAGCAAACCACGACCGGTAGTATGAGCACGTGTCTCGCCCGCCGTTTCCGAAGACGTTGCGCGAATTCCAGACGAAGTTCGCCAGCGATGAAGCGTGCCAGCAATACCTGGCCGCGTGTCGCTGGCCCGATGGCTTCGTTTGTCCACGATGCGGACAACGGCGAGCATACGAGTTGGTGCAGCTGCGGCGTTGGCAGTGCGCCGGTTGTCGGCATCAAGTTTCGCTGACGGCAGGAACGATCCTGCATAACACGAAAATTGCGCTGACGGTTTGGTTCTGGGCCGCCTACCTGATGACGACGGATAAGCGCGGCCTCTCCGCCCTGCTCTTGCAACGGCAGCTTGCCTTGGGACGTTATGAGACGGCCTGGATGATGCTCCATAAATTCCGGCGCGCAATGGTCAATCTGGTACGGGAGCCACTGCAAGGCGAAGTGGAAGTTGATGATACATGGATTGGAGGTGAGCAGGCAGGCTTGCGCGGGAGCCGGCAACTGAAAGGTCGGAAAGCGGCGCTCGTCCTTGTTGCAGTGGAGAAACGAGGCCGCGCAACCGGCCGCGCTCGGATGGCCGTCATCCCGGATTTCAAGAGCGCCACTCTACTCGCTTTCCTCAAACAAAACGTGGCACCAGGTGCAACCGTATACACCGATGGCCTCAAAAGCTTCACGGGATTACAGGAAGCTGGATTCGAGCACGTGCCTCGAATTCAACCGCTGCGTATTGATCTGCGTAAAGGCGCAAAATCCGTGGTGCCCTTAGCTGACCGCGCAATTGGCAATCTGCAACAATGGCTGATCGGAACCCATCACGGCGTGAGCCGCGGTCAGCTTCCGGTTTATCTCGACGAATTCGTCTTCCGGCATAATCGCCGAAAGCACCCCATGGCTGCATTCCAGACCTTGCTCGGTCTGGGAACCGCGCGCAATCCAACGCCTTACGATAAAATACGCGGCGCGGCTGATCTTTCTGCAAACTAAGCGCAATCTATTGGGGTCTGCTGAAACAACCGTATAAGCAGAAGTTGGCTAGACTCGCCCCGAGGTGCGTCCATGAAAAACTCCCGAAAAACGAGCAGGCGGCACATCCTGCAAATTGGCGCCGCGGCCATAGGCGGAGGGCTGCTGGCTCCGCAAAAGACCCTGGCGGCTGAAACCCCAGGCAAGCTGGGGGAACCGCTCGGTCCCTATGGGGACCGGTCACCATTCGAGAAAGCAGTCCGGTGGCGGCGGGAATCGAAGACACCGGAAACGGGTTCCACTTTCACGCCGTTGCAGGACTCGGTCGGCACACTGACGCCTTCCTCCCTGCACTACGAGCGGCATCACGCCGGAATCCCCACGATCGATCCGTCCAGGCACCGGTTGGTGATTCACGGAATGGTGGATCGGCTAGCGGGAGTTTACTGAGAGTTGTGAAAAGACTCGGGCAAATGACGGAGTTGGTGGGGCTTAGGCGTTGGAAGTTGTATTACCCATTTTTGGGGTAATACGGAGTTGGTCCAAACCAAGAACGCGAGCGAGTTGCTGTTGAGGAATCGTTTGTTTCGAGAGCACGACGGCGGCGCGATGAGGACCCTTCTCACCTTGTGGCGGGTAGAGCAGTATGAACTGTTGGATCTGCCGCAGTTCATCGAGCAGGTTTTCCATCGATAGTCCTGGCCAAGCAGGTTGAGCTTGCCGGTGGATGTATTTGAGCATCGAGATGCCGAGCATGCAGTAGAAAGCGTGAACGCGGATCTTGCTATCGGTCCAGTGATACATGGGCCCCCACCCCAGCCAGTCGCCGTCTTTCAAGCCTCGGAAGACCTGCTCGATCTGTTGCTGATCCGAGTAACCAGCGACGACCTGCTCGGCGGACCAATCCATGCGATTGGTCAGCAGAAGAGTACGGCCTAACCGATTCGCCAGCAGTTTCAGAAAAGCGCCGTTGTCGAAATCGAATTGCAGGCGCCAGTGCCCCGCTTCAGAATGAAGCTGCCATCGAATCAGATCCTCTAAGAATGGGTTCAATAGCCAACGCTGAATCTTTTTGCGGATCTGGTCTTCCTTCAGACGGCAGCCGGGCTTGGCAAGGTCGAGCGACAGCCGGCGCATGGATTGCAGCACTTTGGTGAGGCTTGTGGTGACGCTGTGCAATTGTTCACTGGCGAATGAAGAAGAGTACTTCAACACACACAGATATTCTTTGCCATGAACGATTGCCTTCTCGGCGGCCGCGCGGACCCCAGGCAGATCGCTGCCACAGGCGGGCAGTTGTTCGGCATCGCGCTCACGTAATTCAGGCGGA
>QHXD01000544.1 GCA_003223895.1 Acidobacteriota bacterium | reverse complement strand
CGCAGCTCGTCACACCGCTGCACACTCATCCTGCACCCCGAATTTCATCCGGAAAACATAGCGCACTCGGCCTTCGGGCCGGGTTATAATAAGTAGTTCGCCTGACCGGCCGAGGCAAATCTCAGTCATCCCGGAGTTCACTCTTACCAATGCAGCTATCTATTAATAATGTCTCTATGCGCTTCGGCGCCCGCATCCTCTTTGAAGACGTAAATACAACATTTATCTCGGGAAGGCGTTACGCAATCACCGGGCCAAACGGGGCCGGCAAGTCCACGCTGATGAAAATCCTGACGGGGGAAATTGACCCCGAAAAGGGTTCCGTGACGCGGCCGAAGAAGATGGGAGTCCTTCGGCAGGACCAGTTTGCGTTTGACGAGCACCGGGTCGTCGATACGGTAATCATGGGAAATGCCCCCCTTTGGGAGGCGCTCCAGGAGCGCGAAACGCTCTACGCGAAAGATCACGCCACGCTGACCGATAGCGACGGCATGCGCCTCGGCGAGCTCGAGGGGATTGTCGGCGATGAAGGTGGATATACCGCCGAAACGGACGCCGCTGTTCTGCTCGACGGTCTGGATATCCCGGAATCGCTGCGCGAGCGGAAGATGTCCGAACTGCAGGGTGGACAGAAAGTGCGAGTGCTGCTCGCCCAGGCGCTGTTCGGCAATCCAGACGTCCTGCTCCTCGACGAGCCCACGAACAACCTCGATCTCGACTCGGTTCACTGGCTCCAGGACTACCTCATCGCGTACCAGGGCTGCCTCATCGTCATTTCACACGATCGACATTTTCTCAATGAGATCTGTACGCACACCGCCGACATCGACTACCAGACCATCATCACCTACACCGGCGCATATGACGAAATGGTGCTCGCGAAGACCCAGGTCCGGGCGCGCATCGAAGCCGGCAACGTTCAGCGGGAGAAAAAAATCGCGCAGTTGAACGAGTTCATCGCGCGTTTCGCGGCGGGCACCCGGTCTACACAGGTGGCTTCAAGGAAGAAGGAAGTGGAACGGCTGCAGACTTCGGAGCTGGCGAAATCGAATATCCAGCGCCCGTACATTCGATTCGACGTTGGGCGCCCTTCAGGAAGGCATCCGCTCGAGGTGGATCGGCTCACCAAGTCTTACGTGGGTCCGGATGGACAGTTCCAGGTATTTCACGATTTCACTGCCTCGATCAGCCGCGGAGAAAAGATCGCGTTGATCGGCCGCAACGGTGCCGGAAAGACGACGCTCCTGAAGTCGCTGATCCGCAATGCCACGGGTTTCATCGACGCCCCGGATCAGACGTTCCCGATCGATGCCGGCAAGGTGACCTGGGGTCACGAAGTGTCCGCCGGATACTTCGCGCAGGATCACAAGGATTCCATCCGGCACGGCGTCAGCGTGATCGAATGGCTGCACGATTGGGACAGCGCTGCAACGCAGGAAGAGCTGCGCGGATTGCTCGGTCAGATGTTATTCAGCGGTGACGACGCGCTCAAGCGGACCGAGGCCCTCTCCGGAGGCGAAGCCGCGCGGCTCATCTTCTGCAAGCTCATGCTGCAGAAGCCGAACCTCCTTGTGCTGGACGAGCCCACGAACCACCTTGATCTGGAATCCATCAATGCGCTCAACATCGCGCTGCAACGGTATCCCGGAACGCTGCTGCTTGTGACACACGACCACGATGTGATCGATGAAGTAGCCACGCGCATCTGGCATATCGAGAACGGCCGCATTGACGACTTCAAGGGACCTTACGAGCAATACCTTTCGCAGACGGAAGTCTTTGCCGATTGACGAAACGGTGATCCGCGTTGGATACCTGGAAATTAAGCTGGCATTGAAGCCGGTGTGCGGTGCAACATTGCAGTTTCCGGAGAGGAGGACGCGAATATGAAAAGGGTTCGTCGTGGCGCCGCGGTAACGCGGCGGGATCTGTTGCAAGGTGCGGGGTACGCGATTGCGGCCGCAGCGTTTCCATCCATGCCCTTGATCGCCGGGCAATCTACGAGTTCAGACGCAACGCAACAGCCTGTCAGCTCCGTCATGAACAAGCTCAGCGCTTACATGGCCGAAGCCAGCGGCCGTGCTCTGCCCGACGGAGTCGTCGAGAGCGCCAAACAACACATCCTTGATACTTTCGCGGCGATGATTTCAGGTTCCGAGTTACCTCCCGGACGCAAAGCGATCGAGTTTGTCCGTGCTTATGGCGGCAAAGAGGTCGCGACCGTAGTGGCATCGAATATCGTGTGCGGCCCAATCGAGGCGGCGCTGGCGAACGGCGTCCTCGCTCATGCCGACGAGACCGACGACTCGCACGGCCCGTCCCGCTCGCATCCGGGTGTCTCCGTTGTTCCCGCGGCCCTGGCCGCCGGCGAGCAGTTTGGTATCAGTGGGACGCACTTCCTGCGGGCCGTGACGCTCGGCTACGATGTCGGAACGCGCGTGACCATGAGCATGGGGGGCCCGGCCTACCAGGCCGCGACGCACAGGAGCACGCACGGGACCGTCGCCGCTTTCGCCGCCGGCGCGGCTGCCGGAAGCGCTGCCAGCCTCAACGCGCAGCAGATGCGTTTGCTGCTGGATTACTCTGCTCAGCAAACATCAGGGATCGGAGCCTGGTCGCGTGATGCCGAACACATGGAAAAGGCTTTCCTCTTTGGCGGAAAACCAGCAGCCGGCGCAGTCACTGCGGCGTTCCTGGTTCGGTCGGGTTGGACGGGCGTGGATGACATTTTCTCCGGCCCCGACAATTTCTTTGAGGCCATTGCGCCTCGGCAAAATGGTGCAATCAAGGCCGATCCAGCCGTGCTGGTCGAGAAGCTGGGCGAGCGCTACGAGATAACGCGGACGAATATCAAGAAATGGACGGTGGGTTCGCCCATCCAGGCCCCGCTCGATGCCCTCGAGGGTTTCTTCAAAAAACGTGCGTTTACTGCGGACGACGTGCGCAAGGTTGTCGTTCGGATCGCCAGCGACGAGGCCGACACCGTGAGCAATCGCGACATGCCGGATATCTGCATGGAGCACATGGTCGCCGTGATGCTGCTCGACAAGACAGTCACGTTTCTTTCCGTCCATGACAAGGCGCGCATGAAAGACCCCGTTGTGCTGCGCCATCGCGCTAAGGTAGAGGTTGTCGCCGACCCGCGAATCGACGCGCGCCGTCCGCGGCGTGAGGCTATCGTCGAGGTCACGCTCGCCGACGGCACGCAACTCAACGAGTGGGTGAAAGACGTCCGCGGCACCGAGGAGAATCCCATGACCCGGGCGGAAGTCGTTGCGAAAGCGCGTGACCTCATCACACCGGTCCTGGGCGCTACGGCCTGCACCAGCCTGATTGAGAAAGTGCTGAACATCGAGGGCGTGAAAGACATCCGCGGGCTTCGCCCCTTGCTCCAACGCGCCTGATCGGCATCGTCTGAATTTAATCTGCCGGCGGCTTCCAATTCAGAATGATGGTAATCGGCGCCGCGGGTTCTTCCACGACAGTGTCTATCAAGAACCGGCGGCCGTCTGGAGACACGACATAGTGTCTCGAAAGGTCCTGCAGCGGTCCGGTGTGTGCGAAAAACATTGGAACGTGAGATTCGCTTTCAGGTTGGTGTGCAGGCGCGAATCGCAACGGGACCGAAACGAGTTGACCGTCCAGCGCGAGATAGAACAACTCCTT
>QHXD01000543.1 GCA_003223895.1 Acidobacteriota bacterium | reverse complement strand
GTGATGGTCAACCTCGCGACGGCGGGCGTGGATTATCACGTCCCATTTGGCGGGAGAAAGGGCTCCAGTTATGGGCCGCGTGAGCAAGGCGCCTATGCTGTCGAGTTCTACACGGTGGTGAAGACTGCTTACGTGGCGCCGTGATCGGGATCATCGCCATCGAACCTATGGCGGGGATCACCGATGCGATGAACCTTGCTCACAAAGGTCTTTACAAGGAACTCCAGTCAATTCCGCCTGGCGGGAGTTGGGATGCAACCTTTTGGATAAAACCGTCGGGCTTCTGAGATTGAGGAAATCGGACGGCAAGATCATTCGCCAAATTTTTGGGGCAAAGAATAGGTTATGACCCAAGTTGAAGAGTACCAGACATAGACGCCAATAAAACGCGTCTGAGATCGGGCTTCTATTTCGCAAGGAGATTCTCATGATCCGAATGAAGACGTTAATGATAGGTTTGGGCTTAGTCGGCTGTTTGGGGCTTTTGCAGGCGCAGGAGGGGGCCCGGGGCGGTGCCGCGCAGACGTGGTGGGTTCATAAGACAAAAGGGGGCATTTATCCACCTCCCATGCGCCCGCTGTGGAAACTGGCGGACCTGAAAAAGATGCATGCGGGCCAGAACAACTGGTCGGAGCAGATCATCAAGGACCCGGAGCAGGACGCGACCTACAATTCAGCAGCCCCCGGCACGAAGTTCCCGCGGCGCCTGCATCCCGACACGCATAACATTTACGTAATCATCGCGGGGGAGATGCGCTTCACGATCGAGGGTCAGCAGCCTGTGACAGCAACGCGCGGATCGATCGTGAACGTTCTGAAGAGCACGATTTTTTCCTACGAAGTCGCAGGCAATCAGAACGCTCTGTGGGTTGACGTGAGTCCTAACAACTATAAAACCGTGTATCCCTCGGACGATCCTCAGCCCGCTCCGCTCGCCGGCACCGAGGTCATTAAAGTGTCGTTCAACCACGCTGTGCCGGCCTACGCGCCGCCCAATCAGGTTCAGTGGAACTTGTTTGAAGCGGCAGCCAAATGCAATCAGGCGGGAGCCAAAGTGAATGAAGATCATCTGTTCGCCAATCCTCTATATGGATTTGCCGACCCCAATGATCCGCTGAACACCTGCGCAGCGGCCGCGGCCGACGGCGGTGCACGCGGCGGACGCGGTGGACGCGGCGGTGGCGGAGCCGGCGGACGTGGCGCGGCGCCCGCGGCTGCCTTCAATCCCAATTCGACCTTCGGCCATATGCATGCCGGACCGGCGGAGTGGTGGATCGTCCAGGTCGGTCACATCAGCGGCCAGTTTGAGAATACGGGCGAGTTCCTTGCCGAGGAGGGCGACGTTCTTTATGCCGCTCCCATGACGTGGCATCAGATGGGATTTCAAGGACCGGGACCGTCCTGCCGTCTGGCGATGGGCGGCTATTCATTGATCAACATGAACAATACGGGAGGGCAGTAACGATGGCCCGGAGCCTGGTTTTTGCGGCGCTCTTGTTATTCGGCGGCGGGGCGCCGCAGGCGCAGAACGTCACCGATCCGAGTACAGCGCTTTCGCGAGACGTTGGACCATTTCTGCAAAAGAACTGTCAGGGATGCCACAACACGAGCCTTCCCTCTGGAAGCGTCGACATCCAGCAATTGATCGCCGCGCCCAATTCGCTGGTCGATCACCGCGACACCTGGGAGAACATCGCGTATCAGCTCCGCTCCGGACGCATGCCTCCGGACACCGCGCCCAAACCGGCCAAGGCCGATATCGACGCGGCTCTGGAAGTGATGAGCCGGGCTGTCGCCAACACGAATTCTTCCGGTTCGCGCACCGCGACAGCATCGGCCGAGCCGCCTACTACGGATTGGTTCACATACGGCTACGATGCCGAGCGCACCAACTGGGCTCGCGGAGAAACCAAAATCACGAAAGCCAGCGTGGGGCAGCTTCAGCTAACGTGGCGCTTGCAGACGGACACCGTGCCGAATCCGATCAATCGCTATTCGACGCTGACCGATCCGATCGTAGTGAGCAATGTTCGTACGCGGGACGGTCTCAAAAAAATTCTTTTCGTGGGTAGCCGCGACAATTCTCTGTATGCCATCGATGCGGAAAAAGGCTCGGTTCTGTGGAAGCGCGCCTACCCGAATAATGCGCCTCCGCCGATCGCGGACAGCAACAACTGCCCGAACAACATGAACGCCACCCCTGTAGTGGACCGGCAGAACGGGATCATTTACTTCCTGCCCAACGATGGCAAGCTGCGCGGCTTGAGCCTTTCTGAGGGAGAGGAGAGATTCCCTGCGACCAGAATCGTTCCTCAGTACACGCGGAACTTCAGCCTGAATCTGGTGGACGGCAGAATCTATACCGGAACCACTCGCGGCTGCGGCAACACAGTTTCTCGAGTCGTTTCCATTGACGTGACCGATCCCGATCGTACGGTGACAACGTTTTACACGAGTACAGGAAAGGCTTCTGGTCCCTGGGGACGAGTGTTGATGGCTTTCACTGTCGAAGGACCGGCCGATAAACCGACGCTTCAACCTCAGTGGATGTCCGGCGATCTCGATCTGCCGGGTGTCGCGGTTGTCGCCAACGGTGTAGTGCTGATATTGGCGAACGGAGACCGTGGCGCCACGCTGATTCCAAATGCCGGCGGACGCGGGGGGCGAGGTGGCGCCGGAGCCGGCGATGCTGAGGCGCCTGCCGGCGGCGGCCGCGGCGGAGCAGCAGGGCGTGGCCCTGGCGGAGCGCCATCCGTCATGCAACCCAACTCCGCAGAAGCCGGGTTCGAAAGGGATGAAGCGTGGCTTGCGTCCCAGCGGCGGCCTTTCGAAGAGGGCGGCCAGAAGGCCGGGACACGCTACTCCGGCGGCCGTGATACCACGCACGCGGTTCTGTATGCTCTCGACCTCGCTTCGGGCGATGAGATCTATTCGAGCGGTGACGCCATGGATAGCTGGAATCATTACGGAGGGTTGGCGCTCTCCGATGGAATGATCTACATTACGACCTGGCACGGCCGGATCTTCGCCTTCGGCCGGGAGAAGTAATACCTCCCGTGGATGCCGTGGCAGATCAGATCCTCTACTCGTGGGACATCTGAATGGCGTTGTAGTAATTCTGAATACGTCCTTCCTTAAAGGCTTTGACGAGATCGGCGATCGAAGAACGTAACATCACGTAATTGCCTGGAACGCGCCGTAGCCTTGTTCCGGCCGGCGCAAAGTGAGAACTGCGAATCAATGTGCTGGATGCATCTACCGGCAGAGATGCGAGATTCGTGTAAAACCGCTGCCAGTCGTCTCCCTGCTCAAACAGGTATTGTTCGACGTTTGATGTATAAAACGTTGTCACTGTGGCTTGGTGTTCTTTGAGATAATCTGCGGCAGCTCTAATAGCTTTTGTTCCCGCGAAATCTCCGACCAACGGCACAACGAGATTCTGTCTGTGCATCGCACGCAAAAACTGGAAATTGTCTTCGCTGGCGAGATAGCTTCTGGGCTGTCCGTCATCGTCGGTTGCCGTCATTAAGTCCGCA
>QHXD01000542.1 GCA_003223895.1 Acidobacteriota bacterium | reverse complement strand
TCCCCACGTTCGAATCCTGAATTGCGAATGCCGTCGCGCGTAATTGGAGGTGACGCCACAGGTGTAAGGATGAGATTGGTTGTCACCGTCGATCCGGCCGTCACGATGTTTCCACTGGCCGATCCGAGCGAACCCTTGAACGGATCGAAGCCGGTGACCGTAAAAGGCCCGCCGTTGATGAATAATGTATATCGCCCCAGAGAATCTGTCACGGCGACGAGTGAATTTGTAGTATTGCTGACGACTACTCCGCGCCGTGGACCGGTCGCATCGGAAACGATACCGGTTGCACGACCGGAATCAATGTCCGCGAGGATGATAAACGGACCACCGCCGGTAACTCCGGGCCCTCCGCTTCCATCCGAAACAATGACCGAGCCCTGCCGTGAAGCAAGATCGACGAAAACCAGTTGGTCGCGCAGACTGGGTGTTCCAATGATCGAGTCGCTAAGGACTTTCTGAGCGACCACAAACTGTGTGCCGGCAGCTGTGGTTGGAACGGAGATCTTCAAAGGCAAATTAGCCGGAAGGACGCTGTTGTTGAAGCCGGTCGGCTCATAAATTACATTGACCGCCGCCACCACGGGCAGGTTAGAGCTTGGCGCAACAATAGTGGCCGGGTCTATAAGCTCGATGCCGATGAATGCTTCAAATGGAAGCGCATTGGGCGGCACCTCGATGGTCGTTCCGCCGCTGCCCTGAATAACGGCCGCCGCATTCGGCGCGACCAGAGAGCCGACGGGAAGTTCAAATTCAGGAGAGAATACGCGCAACAACTGCCCCCTGACAGCCGCTGAAGCTCGGAGGTGAATTGCCTGAGTGGCAAATTCCTGGAAGGTCATCTGGAGTGTAAAGATCTTATCGCCCGCTACGGCGTCTCCGGCGGTCCCGTCATCTCGCATCGTCCCGATGACCGTCCACGTGGTTTTCCCAGTGCGCCGTTGAAGATTGGCGCTACCTGCAATGTAAGCAGGGTCGGTAATAGCTGCCGTAATCTTTACGGTCGTCGCGATGTTGATCTGGATCTGAGGGGGATCGGCAACAATCGGACCGACAGTCGCGGCAGCAAAGCTCGTTCGTGAGGTCAACAAAACAAATCCTACAGCACTTAAAACTCGTGCGATCCGCGCACTTGTCATAAAGCTTTCTCCAGGGTCACGGTGCGATACCGTGCGCGAGCTGAGACTCAAGAATTCTTTAATATTTCTCCGGAGCGACGACCGACCCGGATTCGAAGAGACGCAGATGATACGCCGCGGGCCGCATTATTCAAAGCGTCGAATGCCCACAAAGTTTCCTCTGAAGACAATCGTCATCACGACTCTATTGCGCGCGGGTCGCGGCACCGTATTTCTGAAGCGGTTTGGGCACCCACCAGCTGTTCAGGTCATAGCCGGGCCGAAGCGGCAACCACTGGACATTCTGGAACCGCTTGCTATACGCCGCAGGCTCTTCCTGATAGTAAAGGAAGGTATATGGCTGTTCGTCGTGGATGACTTCCTGCCATCGCCAGTAAAGTTGTTTTCTCTTTTCGTCGTTGAATTCAACACGGATCTGCTCGAGAAGGCGATCCGATTCTGCATTTTTGAAGCTGACGTAATTCGTACCGCCATTCAAAGCGGAACTGGAGTGCCAGGTCTGCTCCTGCTCCTGTTCGAGATTAAAAGTCGCACCAAGCAGCGTTGCATCAAACCGGTGGTCCTGCAGAGTCTTCAACAAGACATTCGCGTCGACGACCCGCTCCGTCATTTCGATCCCAACCTTACGAAATTGTTCCTTCAGAATTGGGGACAGTTGCGAAAAGAGAGTTCCGCCGGCGGCTCCAAGAAATTCAAAGCGAAATTTCACACCCTCCTTATCGCGAATGCTGTCGCCATCGTGATCTTTCCACCCCGCTTCGTCGAGGAGTTCGGCAGCGCGCTTTGGATCGTAAGGCCACGGCCTAAGGGCGACACACCGATTCGTCCCAGGCCGAACCGGACCGTATCTATGATTTGCTGGCGATCAACGAGCATCGTCATGGCCTGGCGTACGCGTTTGTCTTTGAAAAATGGACGTTCATTGTTCCACATGATCTGAAACTCAGCGGGGATCGAATACTTCGTTTTGGTCAGCTGCGCATCGAATGCGGGACCGCTGGTCAGTTGAGCGTGCTGGACTGGCAAAAGGCGAGGCTGGAGGTCCACTTCGCCTGCTTTGAGCGCTGCTAATGCTGTAGTGGCATCCGTGATAACGCGAATAACGATTTTGGCCAGATAGGCCTTCTTCCCCCAATAACTGTCGTTTCGAGCGAGAACCAATTCTCTGCCGGTTTCCCATTTTTCGAACTTATATGGACCAGTTCCGACAGGAGATCGGTTGCTCGGATGACTGTTGAACTGTTCGGCGAAGCTCTTGATCTTCGGATCCGTCTTTCCCTTCGCTCCGATAACGTCCTTAATGGTGAATCTGTCAAGCAGCCCTTCGGAATCGAAGACGTGTTTCGAAATAATCGGTACAGTATTCGCGATGCGATCCACATTAAACACACTCGGTTTGTCCATTTCGAAAGTCACGTTGCGCCCCTCTGTCCGGACATCCGTCAGGTCGTTCAAATAGCTGCGGTACAGCGCGGAATCGACGAGCGGACACATCATAGCCTTGAATGTGAACAACACGTCCTCGGAGGTAAGCGGCCGGCCATCGTGCCATTGGACGCCCTGGCGGATTGTAAAAGTGTACGTTCGGCGATCGTCCGAAATGGCTGGTGGAGCTTCGGCGAGCAGCGGTTCCGTTAGCCCCCAATCCGTCGTGTTGTAGCGCATCAGGAGTTCGTAGATTTGCGAATTGTTGATACCGATCATGGCGTATTGGCCGGTCGTGGTCTGATTTATCAGCGGATTCAATGTGGCCGGCTCCGACTCATACCTCACAATCACCCAATCACCCGGAACCGGCCGGCTTGCATCTGACGCGGCCTTGCCGCCTGTTTTGTCAGGACGGCTGCATGCGAGGGGAACTGAGAAAGAAATCAGGAGAAGAAGCAATATCCGACGCGACATAGATGGCCAGACATCCTCTGCCACTGACCGGGCAAAGTCAAGATCTCCGGGAACTACGCAAACGACAGACCGGTCCGAAAAAACACATCAACTGAACGCCGCGCATAGTACACTGACTGATGAGTCAGTGGAGGCGGGACTTCTATGAGCACTCTTGTAAGGACCAAGAAAGATGTCGTCACCGAATTCCGGACGTCCGAAATCCTGGAAGCTGCGCGGAAGATATTCGCCAAGAAGGGATTCCACGATGCGACAGTGGACGACATTGCGAACGCGGCGGGTGTGGCGAAGGGAACCGTATATCTTTACTATCGCTCGAAGCAGGAAGTGTATATCGCGGCGCTGAAGTTTGGGATTTCTCAGATGTACTCGGCGCTGATCGAAGAAGTGGCTCGATATTCCACGGCCGAGGAAAAACTCAAGGCGCTGATCGCGGCCAAGCTGGCATACTTCGACGAAAACAGCGACTTCTTCAAGATCTACTTATCCGAATTAGGCAAACTCCACACGCATCCCGGCACCATCGACAGCGAATTCAAAGCCCTTTACATCGAGCAAGCCCGCCTCATCGAGGCCATACTCAAAGAAGGCATAAGGAAGAAAGCGATCCGGAGCCTGCGCCCGGATCAGACTGCTTTCGCAATTTCCGACATCATTCGAGGCGTCGTTACGCACAGGCTCATGGGATGGTCGAAGACCAGAATCGCCCAGGACGTTGATTTTATTTTCGATTTGATATGGAAAGGAATTGCGGCTCCATGAAAGCTCTCCCCTGCTCGCTAACTCTGCTGGTCGTTTTCTTTTCCAGCTTTGCCGAGGCCCAGCAGCAGCCACGCGGCGGAAATTTGCCGCCAACGCTGTTTGGAAGTGTTTCGCAAGGCGTGCCGACCGGGACCGCCACTCCACTATCCATTTCGGACGCAATCGACCGCGCCCTGAAATACAACCTTGGCTCCATAATCAGCGAGCAGGAAACTCGCACCGCCAGAGCCCAACGATTACGCTCGCTGGCCGATCTTCTTCCGAGAGTAACCGGTGGAGTCACCGAAACGGTCGAGCAAATCAACCTTGCGGCATTTGGATTTGGCGGCTTCCCGGGCCAGCCCCTGGTCGTCGGTCCTTTCAGTGTCTTTGATGCACGGGCCCGCGTGACGCAGTCAGTAGTCGATCTCAAACTTCTGCACGATTTGCGGGCGGATACCGAAAAACTGAACGCCAGCAATTACTCTCAGCAGGACATACGCGAGCTGGTGGTCCTTATCGCCACGGACCTGTACCTGGAAGCGGTTGCCGGAGGCAGCCGCGTTGATGCCGCCCGCGCGCAGCTCAATACCGCCCAGGCTGTTTACGACCAGGCCGGCGACCTCAGATCGGCCGGCGTTGTTGCTGGAATCGATGTGTTGCGCGCGCAAGTTCAGCTCCAGGCGCAACAACAACGGCTGGTGTTTGCCGCAAATGAACTGGCAAAACAACGGCTCAACCTCGCGCGAGCGATCGGCTTGCCTTTAGGACAGGATTTCACGCTGACCGATATGTTGGCCACGGTTCCGGCGAGCCTGCCCAATCTGGATCAAACACTGAATGCTGCTCTCGATGCCCGGCCGGATTACCTGCATGCCAACGCTCTGGTGCGCGCTGCTGAAGAGTCTCGAAAGGCGGCAACCAGCCGCAGGCTACCGAGCGTGCAATTCAGCGGTGACTATGGCGACATCGGCCGCAGTCCGGCTTTTTCGCACGGCACGATGACGCTACAGGCCACGCTATCGATACCGATCTACGACGGCCGAACCCGTGCCGAAACATTGGAATCCGACTCGATCCTCAACCAGCGCAAGGCCGAAGCAGCCAGTCTTCGCGATCGAATCGAATATGAAATTCGAACCGCTAGTCTCGATATTCAGGCAGCAGCCGAACAACTCAAGGTGGCACAGGGCGCGAGGGATCTGGCGCAACAGCAGATCGTTCAGGCGCGGGACCGCTTTGCGGCCGGTGTCGCGAACAGCCTGGAGCTGGTGCAGGCTCAGGAGGCCATTGCCACTGCCGACGAAAACTATATTTCGAGTCTTTATTCGCTCAATATCGCTCAAGCCTCGCTCGCCAGGGCGGCGGGCGCCGCTGAGAAAACAATCAAGTCATTTCTTGGAGGAAAGTGATGGCAAGGCCCTTCCGCGCCAAATGGCTCTTACTCCCTCTTGTGCTCATCGTGATCGTTGGCGGATATGCAGCCTGGCAATACTTTTCCAAATGGGAATCGACCGATGACGCCCAGATTGACGGGCATATTCATCCCGTCAACGTAAAGGTAGGAGGAACTGTTGTTTCGGTAAGCGTCAAGGATAACCAGCCTGTCGAAATGGGCACAGTGCTCGTGCAGCTGGATGGACGTGACTTCGAAATTGCCGTGTCGCGGGCCGAAGCAGAACTTGCGGATGCTCA
>QHXD01000552.1 GCA_003223895.1 Acidobacteriota bacterium | reverse complement strand
GGGAAGGTTCCTTCGCCATCCGGTTGCGGCGTCTGAATCGGCCGTCCCTTTGCGTCAAGACCGCTGGCCCAGTTCACTTTCACGAAGGGATAGCCCGCGAGAAACTGTCCGTTCACGCGATCGAGCACGTAGAAGAACCCGTTGCGATTGCCCCACATCATCAGCTTTCGTGGGCTGCCGTTCCATGTTGTATCGACCAGCACCGGTACCTGCGTCGAGTCGTAATCGTACGGATCGTTCGGCGTGAATTGATAAAACCACTTGAGCTTGCCGGTATCCGGATCGAGGGCGACGACCGAGTCGGAGTAGAGATTGTCACCGGCGCGCTGAGCGGGGTTCCAGTCCGGACCCGGATTTCCGGTTCCCCAGTACGTGAGATTGAGATCGGGGTCGTACGAACCCGTCGTCCAGACCGACCCGCCGCCGTGCTCCCACGCGTCGCTTTGCCACGTCTCATGACCGGGTTCGCCGGGACCGGGGATCGTGTAGAATTTCCAGGCCTCGCGCCCGGTGCGCGCGTCATAGGCGGCGATGAATCCGCGAATGCCGAACTCTCCACCGGCAACGCCCACGATCACCTTGTCCTTGACGACAAGCGGCGCAACGGTCATCGCATATCCGGCGTTCGGATTCGCAACCGGGGTATTCCAAAGAGGACGGCCGGTCTTGGCATCGAGCGCAACGAGGTGCGCGTCGAGCGTGGCCAGGAACAGCGTGTCACCGAGCATCGCGAGGCCGCGGTTCACCGACCCGCAGCAGGGCTTCACATCCTGCGACGGAAAGTATCGGTAGATCCAGAACACCCTTCCCGTCCTGGCGTCGAGCGCCACGGCGTCACTCGGAGCCTGCGTGATGTACATGATTCCATCGGCCACCAGCGGCGTGGTCTCGAACTTTTCCAAAGACTCCGCTTGAAAGATCCACTTTTGCTCGAGGGTCTTGACGTTTGCGGGATTGATCTGACGCAGCAGGCTGTAGCGCTGGCTGGCATAGCTGCCGGAATAGCTCAGCCAGTTCTGCGGCTCCTCCGCCGCACGGAGCAGGCGCTCGTAAGAAACCTGCGCACTTAAGAAGGGAATTGTCAGACACAACAGCAGCAGGGCAAACAATGCGCGCCGTTTCATATTTACTTCGATCCTTTCAAGGTACGAAGGTACGCCACTACGTCATCCAGTTCTCCGGAACTGAGTTCATTCTTGTAGGAAGGCATGGGAGAGGTTTTGACGACCGTATACTCGCGGAGGTCGGATTTCGAGAGGGACACGAGGCGCTCCGTTGGGTCGATGAGCTGAACGGTGTAGGTGTCTTCGTTGAGCCGGCGGCCGGTGATCACCTTTCCGTCACGGGTAACCGCCCGCACGGAACGATTCACAGGGAGCATGCCTGATGTCGGGTCGAGCAGCGATCGCTCGAGCGCATCCGGGGAGCGAACGGCACCGATATCGGTCAGGTCCGGAGCCAGCCGCGATCCTTTTCCGTTGACGCGGTGGCATCGTGTACAACCGCCTTTGCCTTCAAATATCGCCTGGCCACGGCCGGCGTCACCGCGTGAGGGACGCGTGTCGAAGTCGCGCATCGCGCGAATATAAGCCACGAGCCCCGCAAGCTCGGCTGTATTGAACCTGCCGGGCGGCATCGCTGTTCCAGGGATTCCGGTTTGCAGGATGCGGTTCAGGTCGCTGTCCGTGGAGGCCCGCCGGAACTGGCCGCTGCGGAGGTTGACCCCCGGAATTGAATCGCCGTTGGCGCCGTGGCAGGTGATGCAGTTCGCGTTGTAAAGGTTGAAGCCGGTTTCCACGTCAACCTGGGAATATTGGCCGACGTGTTCCTGGGCGAGGATACATGAGGAAGCCAGAAGCCAGAAGCCAGAAGCCAGAATGGGGATCGGGCTTCTTACGACCCGCTTCTGTTCTTGCCGGGTTCCTATTCTGGCTTCTGGCTTCTGGCTTCTGGCTTCTTTTCTCGACATGGTTTCTCTACGTCAGATTGAGCGCGTTGAACATCGCGATCCGCTGTTCCCGGAGCGGATCGTTGTCCACCTTGCTCTGGTTGTTGAAGACCATGGTCGGCCGATCCTTCGCATCGAACGAGGGCCAGCGCGGCAGCTTTGGAGTATTCGGATCGCCCGTCCGCGCGAACGCAATCCAGGCGTCGCTCACCTTATCCGCGAGAGCCGGCGCTTCCGGACTGCTCGAGGTCAGGCGCGACGTCTTGACATTGTCGAACGCGAACGGGATTTCGATAGTGTGGGGCGATTTCAACCGGCCGCCGTCAAAGGGCGTTTCCCAGCGGAAGTAGTACAGGTACACCGGACCCTTGCCGAGAGCGGCCCGCCGCTCAGCAATCTTCATCACCGGCGCTCCGTAACGGTTGTCGCTCGCGATCAGGAAGTAAATATCGGACGGCGCGGCACTCGGATTGGCCTTCCGATAGACGTCGATCACGCTGTCTGCCTTTTCGCCCAGAAGACTGCGGATGCGCCCGCGCATGCCGTCCTCGGAAAGAGAAAACGCGGCCGCATCGGCGCCATTGGTCAACTCGGTGCGGGTGGACCCGAGCATGAGAGGCACGTTTGCGGACACATCCGATGCCGCCGGATGGAACGGGTGCCGGGCCACGGCCTTTCCGTCCACGGTCGGGGAGAAGCCCATGGTCATCTGGTCCACGTTCATGCTTCGCACGACCGCGAAGTAGGCGCCCATGATCTTTTCCACCGGCAGATTCTGCAACTCGCGCATCTGCGAATTGTTCAAACCCAGCTTGGCGAGCAATTCACCGGCGACTCGCGCCGCCTGGTCGCGCTCCACAAGCTTGATGGTCGGACCGCTTTCAATGATCGCGCGGTGGAAGAGCCCCTTCGCGGAAGGCATCGCGAGCAGCGTTCCCACTTTGCGGCCGCCGCCGGACTGGCCGAAGATCGTGACGGTGTTGGCATCGCCGCCGAACTGGGAGATGTTCTGGCGAACCCATTTGAGAGCGTGCAGGATGTCGAGCATGCCCACGTCGCCCGATTGCGCAAACTGCGAACCACCGAACTCTGAGAGGGAAGTGAAACCGAGCACGTTGAGCCGGTGATTGATCGTCACCACAACGACATCGCCGCGGCGCGCCAGATTGGTCCCATCGGTGACCGGTGAGGAGCCCGACCCCGTGGAGAAACCGCCGCCGTGGCACCAGAACAGCACCGGCCTCTTCCTGCCGTCGTTTATTCCCGGCGTCCAGACGTTCAGCGCCAGGCAGTCTTCGCTCTCCTCCCGAAGGCCGGCACCCGCTACCGCCAGATCCGACGTTGTTCGCCGCGCGCCGGGATCACTTTGCGGGGCGCTGTGTCCGAACTCCAGCGCATCGCGCACACCGGTCCATTTGGCTGGGTCGGCGGGCGGCATGAAGCGGTTCTTGCCCGCGGTGTTGGCGCCATAGGGAATGCCTTTGAAGATCTTGATGCCCTCGACGTCTACGCCGCGAACCTTGCCGAATGCGGTTTCGGCGACGGCGTACTTGGGATCGGCAGCCCAGGCGTCCCTGAGAATGGCGCCTGATGCGGCCACGAATATGGATGCCTGCTTGAGAAAGTCACGACGCGATCGTTCGATGACCATGAGACGCTCCTTTGGTGGATGACTCTACCGCAACGCGGGATAAAAACACAAAGACACAAAGGCACGGCGGGGGAGAGATTTTGAAATT
>QHXD01000551.1:1428-6454 GCA_003223895.1 Acidobacteriota bacterium | reverse complement strand
CTCCTAATCTAGGAGGGGAATTCAGAGTCACGTTTCGTGGGTATGAACGCTCGCACAACGAAGTGCCAAAATTGGAGACGTCATGCGGACACCATTGCTCACAAATCCGAAAAAATGGCCAATCTCCAGTCGCGGGCTTTAGCCCGCGTTGTGTTTTACCTGCTTCGGCTTGAATGGAGTTCGTTCTTTTCGTCCGGCGAGGAAGAAGGCAACGGCGGACCGGGATTGTCCACATCCCTTCCCGGACGGCTGTCGCGCTTCAGGAAGTAATTGATGTAGGAACTCGTGCCCTTCAGCGAACGGTCCGGAGGAGGAATGTAAACCTTCAAAAGCTCGAGCTCGTTTGCGGCTTTCGCCCGCTCGTAGACCTTCACCCAGATGCACGGCTGCTCCGGAATGACTTCGCACTGGCCGTTGTCGGTGCCGCCGCATGGCCCATTGCGCAATTGCTTCGGGCAGGTTTGCGGGCACACGTACTCCATATCGCCCAGCACGCAGTTGCCGCAGGCCTGACATCCGAACATGGGAGACTTCATCGCAAATTCCAGGCGCTCGAAATTATGCGCAAGCCTGGGACGCCGATCGATCCAGCTGAAGATGGAGACAAGAATCCGGCGCAACGGCGTATCCTGGCGAACCGGAAACATGCGGCCGAAAAGATTCAACGTGCGCGGAATCACGCCGAGAGGTTTCGGCGGCTTTGCCGGGCTCTCGTACATGTAATAGGCGTTCTTCGGGGCGTAGTTGAATTCCTCCGCCAGTTCTTCCCATCGCGGCGCGAGCGCTTCCGACCGGTCGATGATCCACTTGAGCTGTTCGGTTTTGTGCGTTCCGCCGATGTATGCCCCGGCGTAACCCAGGCCCTTGACGATCGCTACCATCTTCGCCGCACGTTCCAGACGCGCGGCTTGGCCGCCATCCCGGGCCAGCGACTCCTTCCGGATGCGATCGACCAGCTCCGGCGCGACCCAGCAACCTGGAGGCTCACCCTTTGCCATCTTTTCGGCGCCGCGCTTGTTCAAGACGTAGACGTTTCCAAGCACCGGCTTTCGGATACCCTTTTCATCCAGGTACCGGCGTAGTTCGCGGAACTTCCGAACGTCGAAGCCGAGCTGCGTAATCGCGTAATCCGCGCCCGCGGCAAACTTCTTTTCAAGTTTGAGGTACTGGTACGCGCAGTCCGCTTCCCTATATTTGAAAGGTGAGACCGCAACGGAGATCCAGAAAGGCATGCCCGCCTGGCGATATTGATTGATGAGCGTGACCAGTTCCACGGAGTCCATATCGAAGACGGGTGGGGTGCCTTGCGGGTAATCACCAGTCAGAGCAAAAATTCGAGAAGACCGCGGAGTTCTCGCCGGTCTTTACTCACGCACGTCATGTGGATGTTTGGAATGAGACCGCGTGCGCGCGCAGCCACACCCACGCGAAGCGGATCGTGTCCCGGCGCACCACCCGCGTAGCTCGTGACGCTCCCGGCTACAACGCCGGGTATCTGGCCAAGCTGAGTGGCGATCTCGAGAAGCTGGGCCTCGCGGGAGATGCGGCTCGCCACGAGCTCGACAACGTAGCAGAACCGGCCGGCCTGAAGGGCTTCACGTAAAGGATTCCGTGCCCCCAAGTCAGCCTCCGACTTCTTTGCGCACGATCCTGGTTCCCTGCACCATGGACTTGAGCTTGTTGAAGGCGACGTCCTGCGGCAAATGCAGGCAGCCGCAGTCCGGAAGGACGAACAGTCGTTCGGCGGGGACGTACTGGAGCGCTTTGCGGATACGCTCGGCCACCAGGTCCGGCGTTTCCACTTCGTGGCCTTTCACGTCGATGACGCCCACTCCCAACTCCAGCTTGTTCGGAAATTCCTTGAAGAGCTGCAGGTCTTCGCCGCCGCGGCGCGCAAACTCGAGGGTGACCCCGTGAATCCTGGCTTCAAGAATTGTCGGGAAAAGATAACGATAGTTCCCTGCCCATGACGGTTTGCCGTAGCGATTCCCATAACACACGTGGAGGGTGATTTTAGCGTCCACACCGTCCACCAGCGTATTCAGCACTCTCACGCCCCATGGAAAGTCTTCGGGAAAGCCGGAATAGTAAGGTTCGTCGATCTGGATGTGGCGCACTCCCGCACGGACAAGCTCTTTCAACTCGAAATTCATCACGCGGGCGATGTCGGTGGCGAGGGCTTCTTCGTTCTTGTAGTGCTCATCGCGAATGCGCTTCACGAGCGTGTGCGGACCGGTGACGCAGAACTTGGTCGCGCGGTCCGTCAGCGCAGCCAGGAAACGGTAATCATCGACCAGCCGCAGCGAGGCGATGGGAAGCTTCCCACGCACAACGCTGTCGTAGAAGTCGTAGTAGAACTTCTTGGACCCGTGGTCGGTTTGAACACCCGGCAGGCGTTCGGCGAAATAATCGACCATGTTGTCGCGGCGAAGCTCTCCATCCGAGATGATGTCGAGTCCCGCAACTTCCTGATCCTTGATGGCGGCCTTCGTCGCCGCGTCATGGATTTCATCCAGTTCGTGCCGGCTGATCCGCCGAGCGAAAAACTCGGTCTTGAGCCGCTCCAGCCAGCCGGGCATCGAATAACTTCCAACGACGGTTGTGGGCAAGATCGGCAGATTCATGTTCCTACTCCCGATGTGTAGTGTAAAGGATCGACGTTCGCGACCCTTCACGATAATGGAACGGCGCAAAGTGGACGTCGTAGCCGGCCTGTTCTCCGACTTCTGCAAGCAGGGCGCCGTTGACCCAGTTTACGACAGATCCATCCATCTTTCCGGGTCCACGGAAGATTTTCGGATAATCGGCAAGCTCAGTGACGAAAATATCCTGAACCTGCAGATGGCCCCGCGGATGAAGAAGCGGAATGGTATTCACGAAGCTCTCGAGAACCCCGGAACTCAACTGAAATCTTTGATTGCTTGCAGCGTTCGCCATGAAAGTTTCGAGTTGGGACGGCCGGATATTCGCGGGCAGCGGAACATCTGAAATTCCCTCCAGAGAAACAAACCGCTCCTCCAGGCGAATCGCGTCCCAGACGGCCCGCCAGAAACCAACATTCTCTTCGAGGGTCGAAAGACCAAGATGTTGCGGGCTGACATCGACAAGCCGGTTTACGGTTCGGCTGAATTCGCCGGGCGGGACGCCAAACTTTTCACAGATGGGTGCAGCCGCAGCGGAGCTGACGTAAGCGCGAGCCTCCACGAGGTAGAGCTGGCCGTCGCGAATCACGATCTCGTCCGTCGGAAGGTTGTCGTAGACGTTCGTGAGATGAATGTAGAGAACCTTGTAGCGCAGGAACGAAAGCGATTTGAAAGGATCGAGCGCGTCTACAGCCAGAAAGCTCGCCAGTTCACGATGGTCTCGAAGGGTCTTCTGCGCCGCGTCCAGAATCGGGAACGAATAATCGGCCAGAAGGAACCGGATGCGCGGATAGTACTGCGTCCCCCGCTCGCGGTCGAGATCACGAAAACAATCCAGCCACAGCGCAGCCCGCTGGCCGGTTCCCACACCAATCTCCAGAACGAAGATCTCGGCCGGCAGCTGCTTCTGGTTATCCATGTCTTTGAGCAGCGTCCAGAAGTCGAAAACCGAATCCTTCACGGCGGCCGGATGATTCGCATCGGATTGACCGGTGGGAAGCGCCTTTTCAAATCCATGTCCGACGGCTTTCTCCCAAAGAGGGAGGTGCTGCCAGAAGAGCCTGTTGAAATCCCAGATCATGCAGGAGCGCAGCGGCTTAAAAGGCTCGAAGTACACGCGTTCCGGTGAGCCGGCGGGATCGGAAGCACCGCCATTCAAGGCGCGAACGAACTCCTCCTTCAGCGTTTCTTCGCGTACCTGGCGCAGGTCCACGCCTACTTCGATCCAGGGGAGCAACTCGTCGCCCTTCGTCGCCCGCCGAACACTGACAGCCTCTCGAAAGTTCGTTTTGTACTGCACCCAATCGAGGTGCACGTTGAGGTTGTCGAGAACCTGGGGGGGAAGCTTCCCCTCGCCTGCCAGCGCGATCAGAGTCGAAACTACACTACTGGCGCGGGCCGTACGATCAGGTTGGACGTTATTAACGTGAAGAATCATGAAGATGAGGCAAACCCTTATATACGATGCGCTAAAGGCAGGTCAACGGCATAAGACGTAAGCGTTGATTCGGCAAGAGTATTGACTTCCGGTGGCCACAAAACGACAATACGAATCGATACGGACCGTGGGCACAGAGTTGTGACCCCGGCCGGCACCGAAGCTTAGTTGGACATCGACGTCCAGGGCATGTTTACGCGCGCACATGCTTTGGGCGTTTTTTATTTGGGCGCGTTTTTGTAAGTGGTTTTAAAAGGTGGCAACAAATTTGTCTGAGAAGGCGTTTTCAGAGGATCGAGCGGACGCTCGAAAGCAACTTGCCATGCTTGCTGACGCCGGCCACGTATTGAGCGGCGAACTGACACCGAGGATCGCCTTCGAGCAAGTGCTGGAAATCCTGAAGGTTCGCCACGGCGTGATCCGGGGCGCGGTGGCTCTGCTGGACGCACAGACGGCCGAAATCCGAATCGAAGTTTCGTACGGCTTGAGCGATGCCGGCAGGTTCGCTCACTACCGGCTTGGAGAAGGAATCACGGGCCGTGTCGTCGAGAGCGGCAAACCTATCGTCGTACCGAAAGTCAGCCGAGAACCCATGTTCCTGAATCGGGCCGGCAAGCGGGATCTCCAAAAGCAGGAACTGACGTACATGTGCGTGCCGATTGTCGTGAAGGGAAAACCCGTCGGTGCGCTCGGCGTCGATTTACGTTTCAGGCAGGATCGGGATTACGACACTGAATTGAAATGCCTGGGACTCGTCGCCGCCATGATGGCTCAGGCGATCAAGGCCGAACATCTCGTCGATGAAGAACGACGGCGGCTTAAGGACGAGAATACGCATCTGCTCGAAGAACTCAAGGAGCGCTACGATTTTACGAATATCATCGGCACGTCCGGGCTGATGCGCCAGGTCTTCGAACAAATCGCGCACGTCGGCCACACCAATACG
>QHXD01000551.1:0-1418 GCA_003223895.1 Acidobacteriota bacterium | reverse complement strand
CCATTCACTACAATTCTCCGCGCGCCCAGAAGCCCTTCATCAAAGTGAACTGCGCCGCTCTGCCGGATTCGCTGATCGAGTCCGAGTTGTTTGGATACGAGAAAGGCGCGTTTACCGGAGCCAACGCGCTCAAGAAAGGACGATTCGAGCTGGCCGAAGGAGGCACGCTGTTCCTCGACGAGATCGGCGACATCCCGCTAGCCACGCAGGTCAAGCTGCTGCGCGTCCTGCAGGAGAAAGAATTCGAACGACTTGGCGGCACCAGTACTATCCGCACGAACGTCCGGCTGATCACCGGAACCAACAAAGATCTTGAAAAGGCGATGGGCGAGGAAAAGTTTCGCGAGGACCTTTATTATCGCCTTAACGTTTTCACCATCTTCGTTCCCCCGCTTCGGGAACGTAAATCGGACCTGCTGCTGCTGTCCGATCATTTCCTGCAAAAGTATTCGAGAGAACACAAGAAAGACATTCGCAGAATTTCGACACCTGCCATCGACATGCTTACGGCGTATCACTGGCCAGGCAATGTTCGCGAACTCGAGAACGTGATCGAGCGGGCCGTGCTGGTGTGTGACTCTCACGTCGTGCACGGCCATCATCTGCCGCCGACGCTGCAAACGGCTCAGGCTTCCGGCACCATCACGTCGCTGTCGCTGGCGGATGCGGTGAGCGCCTTTGAAAAGGACATCGTGCTCGACGCGCTGAAAACCACTCGCGGTAATCGCGCGAAAGCCGCTCGCCTGCTCGGCACCACCGAACGCATCATCAATTACAAAGTCCGCAAGTACGGAATCGATGGGAATCGGTTTCGCGACTGAATGGCCGGAAACTGCGGAAGTGTCCAAATCAACCAAAATCATCCGGACTGCACGTAGCCGCGGGCTTTACGCCCGCGTTCAAATACCTCCAGAAGAATTTTAATTGTGCTTGAACGCGGGCGTAAAGCCCGCGGCTACGTGCAGTCCGGAACATTCCGGCTAATTTGGACTGTTCTGCCTTGCAGGAGAGGGATGCGCCGAAAATGCGGGCGGCCCGACGAGAATGTAGGCTCTTCCGACGAGAATGTAGGCTGTTCAGGATTCAGCAATCGCCGTAAAGCCATGTCAGCCGTGGCTTTCAACGTTTTGGTGTCATTGGCATCGCCCTTGCTTGTTCTCGAGCATGATTGTTAAACGTATTTTCCTCATCATGCTCCTTGCAATGACAAGTTCCTGCGCGCGGAAAGCCGAGGTGCGCGCTCCTGAGGTCGTCCACACGGAACGGTATGTGTACGTGCAGGACGACCAGGGCCGGTGGTTGATCGTTACCACCGCGCCGAAAGATCTTGACGAAGCGATGAAGCAGATCCATCCAGGACCCGCAAGCGTTAACAAAGTGGATCTCTGGATCGTAACTCCACTCAGCCCAAAGAAGCG
>QHXD01000550.1:5572-8688 GCA_003223895.1 Acidobacteriota bacterium | reverse complement strand
CGAGATTGTGTCGGACGTTGCTCAAGGGACGACCCACGTCACCGGTCCGGAGGTTGAACAATTTTTCGGCCAGTGGGGTGAAACGGCGGATGGCCAGGTCGCGCGTGAGCAGCAGGATGGCCATGTTGATGCTGGTGTGAAGATTGTTCAGGTCCGCACTGGTGCGGTTTAGTTCAACATTGCGATTGACCATCTCATCGTTGACGGTGGTCAACTCTTCGTTGGCGGATTCCAGTTCTTCCTTCGAGGTTTCCAGTTCCTCATTGATGCTTTGCAATTCCTCGTTGGCGGAAGTGACCTCTTCGTTGGACGCCTGGAGTTCTTCGTTAGCTGCCTCGTGTTGCTCCTGGAGGGATTGGGTGTACTCGCGGTTCTCGGCCAGCGCGCTCTCCAGTTCGACGATACGGCGGGGTTCGTCTGGAGCTCGGCGCTCAGGCCGCTTCACCCGTCGTCGTTCGTGAGGGCCTGGGATTTTTTCGGGCTGGCCGGCTTCGGACGCCGAAGCGGTCTGAAGGCCGCCCCTTTTCGCGTCCTCAAAGAAAATCAAGCAGCATCGCTCCCTGAGGTGCGCGAGCGGGACGACTTCAAAGTTCACCGTCCGCGTCCCGCCGTTCCGAGCAACCCGCACGCCTACTCTGCGAACGGCCTTGTTCTCCTCCTTCGCCTTCTTGATGGCGGCCCGCAACGGCAGCATCAACCCTTCCCGCGCCATCTTCAGCACCTGGAAGCTGGCGTTGCCGCTGGGCGGTTTCAAAAACAAACTGGTCTCGCCCCGGAACTGCAAGACTTGCAATTGGGCATCAATCAGCACGCCGGGCGGGGCGAAACGGTTGAGCGTGACGCGGTCCGCCTCGCGCTGCGTATCGACGTGAGTGGGGAATCCTTCCGGTGCGCCGGGCGGTTTGCGAGTAAGAATTTCTTTCTTCTCGGCCGGATGACGCGGAACAAAATGCAGAGGGGCCGCCAGGCCAGGCTTTTTGGCGAAGATTTTGTGTTTTTTATCCACTGGCTCAAACAGATCCGCCAATGAACCAAGAGACTCGGATTCGCCCAGGAACAAGAATCCTCCAGGCTTGAGGGCGTAGTGGAGCGTCGGCAGCATCTTCCGCTGCAAGTCCTGTTCGAGATAAATAAGCAGGTTGCGGCAAGTGACCAGGTCCATCTGCCGGGCGAAGAGGACCATCTCGCGCAGGAACTTCGCGACGCGGTAGTTGCCGTTGTCCTCGACAAAGAACCGGCGCAACCGTTCCGGCGAGAGGTCATGCACGAGGCTTTTGGCATAAAGACCGGCACGGCCTTTATCGAGCAGCGCCTCGTTGACGTCCGTGGCGAAAAGCTGAAGCTTGCGCGCGTGGCCAGCCTGCTCGGAGAATTCCACGAACGACATGGCAATGGAATAGGCTTCCTGGCCGGTGGAGCAACCCAGTACCCAGACGCGGAGCGGTTTGTCGCGCGGCTTCAGGATGAGTTTGGGAAAGACCTTCTCCTTTAAGACCTCGAACGCTTCCGGATTGCGAAAAAAACTGGTCACGTTGATGAGCATGTCCGAGTAGAGCGCTTCCAGTTCCTTCGGATTGCCCCGCAGAAAAGTGGCATAGGCTTGCGGTCTGTCTATCTTGTTGAGCAGCATCCGCCGGGCGATGCGGCGGTGAACGGTCTTGGATTTGTAGAGGGAGAAATCGACGCCGAAATGATTGTCCAAGAGAAGCAGAATTTTTTGGAAACCGTTTTGTCCTGCACCCTTTTCCGCAGACCCCTCATCCTTCTTTCTCTCCCCTTTCAAAGGGGAGAGAGGAGGCGGAGTGAGGGGTTGGCCAGCCACATATGGATGCCTGGCAATGCGGGCCAGTTCTTTGGCGATGTTCTCCGGCGACAGAACGAAATCCACACAGCCGGCCGCGCTGGCGCTGCGCGGCATCGAGTCATATCTGGCCGATTCATCCTGAGCAAAAGTAACCCCACCATCAGCCTTGATGGCCTCCATCCCTAACGTCCCATCCGAGGCCGTGCCTGAAAGAATCACGCCGATGGCGCATTCGTGCTGGTCCCGGGCCAGCGACTCAAAAAAGAAATCAATGGAATGATGCGGCGCGCGCCCCGCTTGCCGGCGCTGGAGTCTCAGCACGCCCTGCGCCGTGGCCATATCGGTATTGGGTGGAATGATATAGACGTGATTCGGTGCGATCCGCAGTTCGTTGGCGACTTCGCGCACCGGCATCGAAGTGACCCGCGCCAGAATCTGCACCAGTGCGCTGTCGTGGTCGGGGTCGAGATGCTGCACCAGCACAAAACCCATGCCCGTGTCCGCCGGCAAATGCTTCAGCAACTGCGTGAAAGCCTCCAGCCCGCCCGCCGACGCGCCGATCCCGACAATCGGGAAAGGTTCAATTCTGGACGGTTGACCCTCGGCACCGGTTTGGGCCGCAATGGGCTGAGCTTTGGGTTGACCAGCAGTCTCCTTGGACTTCACCCTCGCGTGTTTGCGTGCTTTCCTCATGGTCAATCCTCGACGATGGGGGCTTAGCGTGTCTTACATGTGGAGCCGAAGCGATAGCACTGAGCCAGAGCCAGATCTGCGATCAAGAATACCACTTCAGGGGAATCAAAGGGTTTCGGCATGTGCTCTTGATAACCCGCGAGCGAATTGGACCCCGTCTCATCTTGACTCGTAGAAATGCCCAAAACATTTCTTAAGGTTGGCGGATGGGTGGCGATCTAAAACGCTGGGCTCGGATAATATTCACAGTCAATGCAGAATGAAGAATCCCTGGAAGTTGTCCTGGAGACAATCGACCCAACTGAGGTTGCCATTATCAAGTCGCTGCTTGAAGGGTCGGGTATACCGTACCTCACTCGTGCTGAGGATCAGTACGACGCATTTCGCGGGGCATTTCGTGGGACGGTATTCAGTCCCCTTGGGCGACCTGTAGCTTTCCTCGTTCCTGCCAGCATGGCGGAAGAAGCGCGGCTACTCCTGCAAAAAGGGAAGCCGCCCGACGAAGGGATGTGAGTAGGACTGGCAGAATCACAGCATCCGCGCCTTTTTTCCTACCCTTCCAATTTCCGAATTGACTTACCAGGAGTTGGTAATCGAATCGTAAACAATCGAGGCATTG
>QHXD01000550.1:563-5561 GCA_003223895.1 Acidobacteriota bacterium | reverse complement strand
TGTCAAAAATGCGCGATTCTCTTTTAGGAGAGACTTAGAAAGACGGGGAATCGACAGGCTGTACCACTCTGGGCCTGCGCGACATAATGTCGGCCGGCATCACTGGATGCAAAGGTTATGTCCGGTACCCACTGCACCCGCAAGAATCGGGAGGCCATCTTCGCCAACGATGGCTGCGTGAGGTGTACATGAAAAGATTGATGAATGCACGAGCAGTCGCGCGCTCGGATCCAGAACGAGTCACTTGCAGGTATCCGCCAACTGCTGCACGGAAACCAGGTTCAATCGTTTTTCATTCGGGGCCGTAATCAGAAGGCCCTTGACTATGAGCTTGCGGCCATCCTGAAGCTGCCCCGTCGCGTTCGCAACCTCCGGCCGCGTGAACTCCGCCCGGTGCGCGTCTTTCAGCAGCTCTTCTTTCGTAAGAAATTCCAGAGTGCCAAGGAGCTTGTACCGGTTGTTCCCCAAAGCTTTCTTTTTGGCCTCCTCAATCTCTTTTGCGGTCATGAACAGCACTTTTGATTCGACACCATCCGTTGCATTCGTCAGCATCCACATGCCCTCGGCCGTACGAGTGGCACATCCCACTACACTCACAAGCGGAACTTTCGGCTTGGTCAAATCGCTTTCCTGTTGCTGAGCACGGATACCAGTGGTCAACCCACACACCAGAAGAGCAAGCACTCCAAAAGCTCTACGTCCTTTCATGAAGCCTCTCCCTCTGGGAAGATTTCCTTATTACCAGATCAACAAGTCGCGCCTTACTTGACAGCCGGCAGCTTCGCTTTTTCATCCTTCGTATACCACATTGTTCCCCAGTTCCGGTACTCGCCCTTGTCGACCGCGATCTCGGTCGTTACGCGGTAGGAGAAAGGCGACGTCAGATAGTACCTTCCCCGCAGTTGTATTCGGGAACCATTGTGCTCAAACGGTGGAGTTTCGAAGTACAGATTGCAAGTTCCCCCGAGATCGCAGCCGACATTTCCCGTTCTGAGCAACGCTATTCCTCGCGTGATCTCGTACCTCATATAGGACTGGCCGGAGAAACCGTCTTGATAAGTGATGATGCCGTTTCCGGTGAACGGACCTTCGGGCCCCTCCCCTTTTATCGTGATGTCCCAAAAGCGGCCATCCCAGACGTTTCTGATGGTTTCCGACCCCGAGATTGGTCCACCTGCACCAAGTGGACTCTCGGAAACAGTCGATTCGAAGTTCCATTGGCCTACGAAGTAGTCCATGTTGAACTTCGGCTGTGCGTCGGTCACATCCGTGAGAACAGCTCCCTGCTTCGCCCCTGGTTGCACCTCCCGGCGCTGCCGCTCTTCTTGCCGAGTTGTGGCTGGCCGGCTACCACCCTGAGCTTGAGCTCCAGCTTGAAGCTCGGCCCAGGCAGTAACACTGAATAGATAACAAGAGACGAACGACAACAAGATGAAATCTGGCCTCATGACATTCCTCCGTGCCGAATGCATGAACGATTAAGTCTTCTCAAACCTCGCGAGGAAAGCTTTCCCGCCCAAAAAACGAAGGGGCCGAGCGCCGGCCCGGCCCCTTCCGCAAGTTGGCGGGAACAATTGCTGCTTATTGCTCCCCGCCGGTCGTCTTTGGCTTGGCTGTCTTCTTCATCAACCGGAGATCCCGTTTGTCGACGGAGATATCCAGAAATCCGGTGTACATTTCGTCCCAGCTCTGCTCGGACCAGTAGACCTCCTTCTGCGGCGCCGAATTCCACTTGTTCGCTGCCGAGTTGTCGTAGGATCCGATCGTTTTGATCGTGCTCCCGGCAGGGATCTTCAACGGCTCTTTCAGCTCGTAGAAGATCTGCCAGTTGAAGTCGTAATTCGGGACGCTCAGCAGCACTTCTTCCCGGCCATCCGGATACGTCAGAAGGTACGTCATCTCCTTGCCGCGCGTGTGCATATGCGGCCACAATGTATACAGCGTTACGTCGTCCTGAAAAACCCTGATTGAGGTGATCGCCCAATTCCTCGCATGCGGCGGAATGACGGGGAGCGCTGGAAAACCGGTGTTTCCTACTCCGGCGGTGCGAACAGGCGTAAATTCGTCGTCAACCAACTGCTTTCCCAGGACGATATGCGTTTGGTTAGCGGTGCTGAGTTCGACGATTTCATGCGTCATTTCGTTCTGGAACCAAAAACCTACCCGCGTCCGGTCCACCAGAGGCTTCCCGATCGGCGTGTAATGCATCCCCCAAGCGATGTACCCTTCGGTGGGTATGCGCTTGCCGGCTCCCGAACGAAATTGCTGGAAGTTGCCCCCTGGAACGTAGCAGCAGAATCTCGTTCCCAGCTCTGTTCTACGGCTCACGCTCGCGGCTGCAACCGATCGGTCACCTTCGCCCGCTGCGGCCTCGTTGGCGTCACCCGTGAAACCTACGGACTTTCCCGTCTTCGCATCCAGTAACGCTCCTGGGATGATCGGCCCGCCAGGCCATGCCTCCCCTGTTCCGACCTTTTGCCCAGGCGCCAGAGGCACAATCCCGAAACTTGCATGATGCACGGCCGGCATCACCCCCGGGAGGATCTGAATGGCTTCTAGAAAGTGTTCTTTCTGTTTCAGCTCCGGCGGAAGCTCCTGGTAGATAGTGAAGTTCGGAAGTTCCCCCTCGGCCGCCACTTTAAACGGTTCAGCCATCTCAAGGACAAAATCGGGCGGTCGCCCAGACGGATGGCTCCAGCCGTCTTTAAAGACCGGCAGCTCAGCCGTCAAGGGTGTATCACCTTCGGGAGCGCCACCATCAACCCAAGCGATGATGGTCTTGATCTGCTCCGGACTCAGGCGCCGATCATTGCGGAACGCGCCAAACCGCGCATCCGCACGCCACGGCGGCATCTCCCCTTTTAGAATTTTTTCTTTGATGGCCCGCGCCCAGGGACGCACGTCTTTGTAAGACATCAGCGTCATTGGCGCTATCTGGTTGGGCCGATGGCAAATCACGCAGTTGTTGAACAAAATTGCCGCGACATCTTTGTTAAACGTCGGCGTGGTGCCGGTGGCGGGCTCGGCGGTCAGCCTCATGCCTCCAACCATCGCAATAGCCAAAACCGCCGCACCGAAGATCAATTGCGCGGATTTCATAGTGGCTCCTTATGTGTCTTGCTGGCGTGTAGGGTTCCATGCTAACGCACACCCCCCGAGGCGGCAAGGAATTCTCACATTCGTGATTCGCCCGGACGCTCTGACCAACCCATCGTCTGCGGATTTGGCAGACCCTGGCAACCCCCGGCGTCTCGCCCCGATCCTCGGCTTTCCGGCGATGAGCGTGCCAGCAGGCTTCACCGCCGACGGGCACCCGTGGGGATTGAGTTTATGGGGGACCGTTCGCGGAACCGCCGCTGTTCAAAGTTGGCTATGCCTTCGACCAAGCCATGCACAACCCAAAGCCACAAGGGGCGACTCCGCAGTTGCGAGGCGAGCCGTGGGCGCTCGAACTGCATGATCATGCACGAGACCGAACACAAATTCACATCTCCGGAATACCGACTTATCAGCCATGTGAAATCTGTATAGCCTTCGTTGGCAGATCTTGCTTCAACGGTTTATTCGAACGAGGCTCTTTTGCGGCTTGGCTGTTGTGGAACCGGCGTGGTCTTTGCAATGGTGTCCACTCTGCCCACTCTGCCCATCTCTGCCCAGCTAATATCGATTCTGCAATCAGAGGGGAGTAGAATGCCGTTCGAGGCGGACCCACAATGATCGGCCAGAGATTGGGCCATTATCTCGTGCTTGAGAAAATCGGGGCAGGCGGTATGGGCGAAGTCTATCGCGCCCTTGATCAGCACCTCGAACGCGATGTCGCTCTCAAGATTCTTCCAGCCGGCCTTCTGACCGACGAAGCTGCGCGCAAGCGTTTTCGCCGCGAAGCTCTCGCACTCTCGAAACTCAATCACCCCAACATCGCCACTGTTTTCGATTTCGACACACACGGCAATGTGGACTTTCTCGCCATGGAATTAATCCATGGCACGCCGCTCAACGATCAGGTGAAGCCTGTGCCGCTGCCTGAGAAAGAAATTCTTCGCCTGGGTATCCAGCTCGCAGATGGTTTGGCGGCAGCACATGCACAGGGTGTGATCCATCGCGATCTGAAGCCGGGCAATTTAATGATTACGTCCGACGGCCGCTTGAAGATTCTGGACTTCGGCCTCGCCACGTTGGCGCATCCGGAAGGTGACCCCGACGTCACACGCAATAGCGTTGAGACTGGGACGGTCGTCGGCACGCTGCCGTACATGCCGCCCGAACAATTACGCGGCCAGCCCGCTGACGTCCGCAGCGACGTCTACGCGGCGGGAGCGGTGCTATATGAAATGGCCACAGGCCAGCGGCCGTTTTGTCAGGCACAGAGTGCTGAAATGATCGGTGCGATCCTGCATCAACAACCGGCGCAGCCGAGCGCTGTCAATCACCGGATCACGTCCGGTTTCGAGAGCGTCGTAATGAAGTCGCTCGACAGAGAGCCTGCGCACCGCTACCAGTCGGCTCGCGAGCTTCTGGTGGCGTTGGAAGGAATCGGAAGTGGCACACCACAGCCATATAAGCGCCGGACTATTGTTGCAGGCGGGATCGGAACACTTGTCGCCGTCTTGGTGGGAATACTGGTGATCGTGTTCAATGTTGGTGGTTTGCGGGACCGCGTGTCGCATCATGCCACGCCAGCGAGCGCGCCAGTTCGTGCTAGACGTTCCGTCGCTGTGCTTGGCTTCAAGAATCTTTCCGGCCGCTCCGACGATGCCTGGCTGTCCACCGCTCTTGCGGAAATGTTGACGACCGAACTCGCTGTCGGCGAACACCTTCGGACAATCCCCGGTGAAAACATTGCTCAAATGAAAATCAACCTCTCCTTATCTGATGCCGAGAGCTACGGAAAAGAAACGCTCTCGAAGATTCGGGCGAACCTCGGCACTGATAACGTCGTCATGGGCTCTTACGTATCATTGGGCGGAGGACAGATCCGGCTCGATTTGCGTTTGCAGG
>QHXD01000550.1:0-441 GCA_003223895.1 Acidobacteriota bacterium | reverse complement strand
GAAGGCCACGCTGCCCTCGAAACCGGAAGCCATTCGCCTTTACACCGAAGGTCTAGCCAAGCTGCGAGTCTTTGACGCTTTGACAGCGCGAGACCTGTTGGAGAAGACCGTTGCTGCCGATCCCGAATACCCGCTGGCGCACTCGGCGCTAGCCGTCGCATGGACGAACCTCGGCTATGACGAAAAGGCAAAAGAGGAAGCCAAGCGAGCTTTCGATCTCTCGATGAAGCTCTCCCACGAGAACCGCCTCGCCGTTGAGGGCCGGTATCTTGAAACGATAAATGAACGCGACAAGGCGATTGAGATCTACCGCACGCTTTGGAACTTCTTCCCAGACAATCTTGATTACGGACTTCAACTCGCTTCGGCGCAGACCGCCGCCGGGCACGGTCGCGATGCCCAAAACACGCTAGAAGCACTTCGCAAACTCCCACGGCCGCT
>QHXD01000549.1 GCA_003223895.1 Acidobacteriota bacterium | reverse complement strand
CGGAATTCTCGTCATGGCCGCCCTGGCCACGTATCGCGTTTACGACAATGCAGGCACATGTCTCACCGCCGACGGCGAAGGCGGTTGCGGCGTGCACGCAAGCGAGCGCTAGGGCTCGTGCCAACGCCCACACCCTAACCGAAACGGAAAGCGATCTCCAAGAGGCGGATGTCACTCAGCGCCGACAGGGCGGGTGCTGCGATTCTGAGCGCTCTGATATGCTCCGGCCATGTGCGGCCGGTTCACGCTCACTCACCGCGAGGCGCGGTCGCTTGCGGCTGAGCTGGGCGTCTTCGTCGATGATCTGCTGGGCTACAGGCCTCGATACAACATCGCGCCGACCGATGATCACTGGATTGTGCGGACGCGCTACGAGGACCGCCAGGTCCTGCCGGCGAAGTGGGGACTGATCAACTTCTGGATGACCGACCGCAAGCAGGCGTTCAAGAACATCAACGCCCGGGCCGAGACCGTCCGGCGATCACCGGCGTTCCGAGAGGCGTTCGCCTCACGCCGCTGTGTCGTGCCTGCTGACGGGTTCTTCGAGTGGACCGGCCCGAAGCAGGACCGCCGGCCGATCTGGTTTCATCGTGCCAACGGTGGGCTGATCCTGTTCGCGGGACTGTACGAGACGTGGCGGCCTTCCCCGGCCGAGAAGGAGAGGACGTTCACGATCATCACGACGGCTCCGAACGCGCTCCTGGAGCCGGTCCATAACCGGATGCCGGTGGTCCTCGAGGAGGACGCGGTCGACGATTGGCTCTACGCTCGACAGACGCCTGATTCGCTGATGGAGCTGCTGCGGCCGTCGCGGGAGGATTATCTCGTGGGGACGCCGGTATCGGCGCGGGTGAACTCCGTTAAGAACGACGATCCGGAATGCCTGATCGCGACCGCGGCGCAATAGCGAGCCCACCGAGGGGTCGCCCTGCCTGAGCTGCGCCCAGCCGAAGCGGAAAGCGGTCTCCAAGAGGCGGATGTCGCTGGAGGCCCTTGCGGCGAACACCTTGACCACTATCCACAAAGGCCTATAGTAATTCCCCTAGGTGAACCGTGTTTCATAAACGTCATAAGTTAGCAGAAGCCAATGTCCCGCAATCTTGGGTTCAGACTGGGGCATGGCATGCCTGGGAGCCGCCCCTGAACGTTGTAAGGGGCGAGTCTCATCGCCAAGACGTGTTAGCGCGTTATTGCGGCCCGCCCACTGTACTCGGCTACCTAGTACCAGTCGAAGGGGTCCTTTGCCGAGAACCAAACAATCCCGTTGATCCATATGCAATTCGAGTCGAGGTTGAGGGCGAACATGTCGGCTACGTGGCAGAGGAGATAGCGGCGCAACTGTCGCCGGCGCTCGATAAAGCGGGATGCCAGCGGTTCATCGTTGCAGGCGTAATCCGAGGCGGTGCCATAGACGCTCCATCGATAGGATTCCATCTTTGGCTGGGCCGCCGAATCGTTCCGGGGCCCAGCATCATTCTTAATGAGACTATCCGCTCAAGTCCCGAATACGCAGTAAAATGGCGCGGCGTTGAACGCCATCAGAACTTCGTTCCTAGCGACGAAGCACAACGCGACGTGCCCGGCATTCATACCGGCGCATCGATGCACGGAGGACGATGGACCGGCATCGACCAGCGTGACCGGTTGGCTACCATAAAGAGCGCACGGGAATTCCTTCGCTGCGAAACAGATCCACTCGAACGGCATTTTGCCTACAATCTTCTCGAAGAGACTCTCTACAAATGCCGAGATGTAATATCCGGCGCATTCGATGATTTCCGTCTGACTTGCGAGCAACATCATCGAGAAATGTCGACAATTCGCCCTTCATTGGTTGGTCTGTTCGGCCGGATTCCCTTGCTCCCAACCTATCGTCAAATGGCGATCGCGTGTTCAAAATCAGGCGATTACGACGCCGCCGCTCAATGGTGTACCTGGGGCCTAGAGATTTACGGAGACGAAGCTCTCGAGATTGCGCCAGTAGAGGATCTGGAGACAAGACTTAACAGGCTCACCCGGAAGATATCGAGTCTATGAGAGATTCACCTAAGCAAACGCCCTGACATGCCTGCAGCGGCAGCCTGTTCGCCAAGGCACCCACAGAGAGGGAGCGGGCAGAACAAGAGGCGATGTTATGAACCAACCTACCGACAGCACGACACAAGGGCTACGGAAAGAAACAATCCGACGGCTTCAAGTTCAACGCAACAGTTCCGTCATTGCCTATCTAACAAGTACGCGCCCGAACTTGGAAGTCTCCATGGCCATGGATGTCATCAGGCTCTTCTACGAACACCTACAACATATTGGAAGTTGCGACAAAATCGACCTGGTTCTCCACAGCAACGGCGGTGACGGAACCGTTCCATGGCGATTAGTCACCCTACTCCGTGAATACTGCAAGTCCTTGTCAGTAATCGTTCCTCACCGCGCGTTCAGCGCGGCGACTCTCGCAGCACTCGGAGCGGACGAAATCGTAATGCACCCTCTGGCGATGCTCGGGCCGATCGATCCGACCACGACGAATCCGTTCAATCCGAGAGACCCCGCCAATCCACAGAATATGCTCCCCATTAGCGTGGAGGACGTCGCTGCGTATACGGCCCTTGTCAAAGAAGACGTCGGGATCACACATGAAGACGAACTAGTACAGGCGTTCAACGTTTTGGCGCAACAGGTTCATCCGTTGGCCCTCGGAAATGTCAAGCGGACGACTCAACAGGGGCGGATGTTGGCCAAGAAACTCCTCGGCTTGCATATGGACCGAACCACCGACGAGCATCGGATAGATAAGATTGTAGAGTCTCTCAGCGCCCGGTTGTACTATCATGGCCACCCGATTAACAGAAAGGAAGCCAAGTCTGATCTAGAGCTTCATGTCGTGGAACCTGATCAAGAGATTGAAACGACCATTTGGGACCTCTATAAGCAATACGAGGTCGCTATGCAACTCTCGGAACCCTTCGTTCCATATCAGGAGTTCCTTGCTGGAAATCCTGACATCTCACAGATCAACAACGTGGTCGTCGTGTCGCGGGATCCTGTGGTGCTCGCGTACATTGAGAGCGAGTCCTTGACACATCGGTATATGCTAGAGTATGAGATTGCCGGTGCTCGCGGGCCGAATCTTGCCGTCAGCACCGCTATGCTAAAGAAGCATGAAGGTTGGGAGCTGGAATCTCCAACGGTGTAAGCCATGAACGAAGTCACACAAGTCCTCACTGATTTAGAGCAAGTCAGTAGTCAACAAGCTCAGCCTAGTAGCATTCCTCATCGATTGCGGTCGTCTACCGGAATCGAGGCTCAACCGCTCGTTTCCCCTGATCTCGTCTCAACGACCACTTTTGGCGAGGCCGCCTTGGCGTCGTCTTCCTCAGGGGAATCCTCGATTCAGGCGGAATAGCTTCCGCATCCCCAGCCGCTTATCCGTTGCGCCGCAGGAAATCTGCTGACAGACCATCCCTCCCACCACGCATTTCTGCCAAACAAACTCGCGCCCTGAGTGAGCGTGCGCTGGCAGGTGGTAACGGGGTCGCTGTTTGGCGGTGCGCTGAGATTCCTCGCCACCCCACTGTCTCCGCGACACGACGCGGACTATCCGCAGCCCCCACCCCGTGAGCTCGGAATGACACCTGGCAGGCCGTTTCTGCCAAACAAACTCGCGCCCTGAGTGAGCCGGCGGTACCTCGTACTTGG
>QHXD01000548.1 GCA_003223895.1 Acidobacteriota bacterium | reverse complement strand
CTTAGCGGCTTGCAATACAGTGAGGACCTCCGGCAGACCGCTCAGTCCCACCAGCCTGAAGATTTCGGGACTCGATGCAAATTGTGCCCGAACTTCCGGCTACTCCATTTTCGAACTGCCGTCCGCGTTCGAGCGCGTGACAGACTCCAACGGTGCCGCGGGAGCCAATGTTTCCGGAAGCCTCAACACCGAATATAACGTCGACGGCGGCCTGGGCAAGGTCGATTTGCATTTTGGCAATAAGAATACCGTCAACGTCAAGCAGTACATCGGCACCCACCGGGGATTGGTTGTGAACAATCAGACCATCACCCAGCCCTACTGGCGGCCAAGCGACAATGCGTGGGTTCATTTTTCGGGAGTGCAGTGGGACTTTGTGCCGAGTTCTTCCATTGTCAATACATTCCGATTTGGCTATAACCGCTTTTATCAGCAGTTCGAGACTTCCGATTGTGCGGGCGCGGCAAATGGCCAGCCGGACTACGGCATTCCCTTCGGCTACGGCACAACAAAACCTAACTGCGGGTTTACAAACATCACTCTGTCCAACTTCTCCGGCAGCATCGGTTGCTGCTCCAGCTTCCCCAAGTACTATGGGCCCGACAACATCTTCGAGTTCATCGACAACGTTTCGTATCTCCGCGGCCATCACACCTTCAAGACGGGAGGCGAGGTCCGCAATACGAGCATCGGCCGCGGCGGCACATTCAACCGTGGACGGGGCCAGGTGACATTCAGCACGCTCGAGAATTTCATGTCCGGAACCACGACCAGCAACGGACAGATCTTCATCGGCGATCCACGCCGCCACGTCAGCGGGAGGGCGATGGCCGCCTTCTTCCAGGATGACTGGCGCATCACGTCGAAATTGATGCTGAACCTTGGAGTGCGCTACGAGTACACCACTCCGATCTCAGAAGCCCACAACCAGTTCTCAAACTTTGACCCCGCCAAGGGTCTCCTTCAGCTGGGAATCAACACGGACCAGATGTGGAATGCAGACAAGAACAATTTCGCGCCGCGCATTGGTTTTGCTTATGATCTTGCGGGCAACGGGAGAACAGTCATCCGCGGCGGCGCGAACATGATTTACGTGACTCCGGGCTGGTGGATCTTCCTCTCTCAGCAAAACCAGAACAATCCTTCGGTCGGCCTGAGCACCAACCCCAGCGGATTCCTGCTGTGCAAAGGCGCTGTGAACACGACCGGGGCCGGGTGCGCGCCAGGTGTGACAACCGACCCAACGATCGGCGACATCCGGAGCGCAGGTCTGCCGCTCCCGCCGGCAACGGTGACGAATAACGTGCAGACGCCCACGCCTGGTCAGCTGAACTGGAATCAGACTCCTGGTGTTTATGGGGGCAACATCTATCCCAGCTCCAGCGACACAAGTGTTCTGAAGTGCGGGACCAACAGGCTGTGCACCGTCCAGGCCACGAACCCGAATCTGAAGAACGCTTATGTCATGAGCTGGTCCCTTGGCATTCAGCATGCGATCACCCGCAACATCTCACTGGACGTGGGATACGTCGCGAACCATGCCACGAAGTTGCTGGGTCTGGAATACACCAACACGCCAGCCGCAGGCGCCGGATATTGTCTTGGCTTCACTGCTGCACAGATCGCGGCGGTCGCAGCCACCGGCACGCCTTGCCCGACTGCAATTACCACGGCGACGGGCACCAATGCCAACGCGATTCAGCTTGCCCGGCCGCTCAATGACAGGTACCCGTACTATTCGTACATCTACACCGTGTCGAATCCATACTTTTCCAACTACAACGCGGCCCAGATGACGCTGACGCAGCGCGTTAGTCATGGGCTATCCACCACTGTCGGCTTTACCTTCTCCCACGCCCTCGACCAGCAAACCGGCGAACGGGCGGGACCCAATGGGACTCCGGGGAATTTGAGGAGCGACTACGCGAGCAGCGATTTCGACATCCGCAAGCGGCTGACGGCGACGATCACCTATGCCCTCCCCGGCAAAGATGGTTTCGGGCAGATGCTTCGCGGCTGGAAGGTGACTTCCATCGTCACCATTCAGAGCGCGCTGCCCTGGGGCGTGATTGGCAGCCGTGGCTCCGACCCATCCGGAATCGCCGAGTTTCAGGAACGCTGGAACTTCGCCGGCGACACGAAAGACTTCAACGGCCGCAAAACCAGCCCGATTCCATTTTTCCTTCCCGGAACAACGCCGCCGGCCGGACGTAGCGCTTCCGATCTCGCCATCAACAACCCGGCTTGCACCGCGGTTGCCGGGGCGCCGGGATCGCTCGGTTACGTGTCACTCCAGAAGTGGGGTTGCTTTGTAGAGGGCAAGTCCGTCATGGTTCCGCCCGCTCTCGGCTCCACCGGCACAATGGGCCGCAACATGTTCCGGGGCAACGGCCTTCACACATGGGACGGTTCGGTGATGAAGGACTGGAAGTTCGGCGAGAAATTTACCGGCGAGTTCCGGGCCGAGGTCTTCAATCTTCTCAACACGACCCAATACGGCAATCCGCAATTCAATGGCGCGGGTGGCAACACTCCGTTCGGTACGCCCGGGAGTTTCGGCGCTTCGCAAGCGACGCCGGACGTCTCGAATAACAACCCCTCGCTCGGAAGCGGAGGTTCGCGCGAGTTTCAGTTTGGCTTCAAGGTGATCTTTTAGGATTGACGCAACCGCTGTAGCGGCGGTCATAGACCGCCGCTACAGCAAAAACCGATCACGAGCCGGCGGAGGACGCATGTTCGGCAAGAAACTATCTGAGTATTTTCGCTTTCAACGATGGATCCTGATTTTGATCGCCGCGGTCTGGCTCGTCCGTTTGGTGTTGTCACTGACCGGACCGTTCAGCACCGCCCGATGGGTCAGCATCAATATTGTGCTTTTGGCGGGGCTCGTTTATTACGCAGTGGCGGTCCACACCAAAGAATTCGGCAGCTACAAGCAACTGTTGGGACTTCTCTTCGTCCAAACTGCGCTTGCCGAGATCCTGATCGCGCTCGGAATCACGCTGGGCATACTTACGGGAACCAACAATGCCTTTACCGTGCCGGAAGTTTCCGGGGGCGGCGACGGCAAGAGCTGGGTTCACGTGGCAGTTCACATCGTTGTCATGTTCATACTTCCACTCTTCGGCTGGCTGATCGCCTCGCCGATTCTTTTCTTCACAAAAAAGCTTAAACCCGAAGTGTAGCTTTCGGCTACTTAGTGGCAAAGACGTACAAAGCACCGATATTCTGGGTGCATGGGCCAACCATGATTACCGCACATTGGCGGCATGGCGGGCTTGCATATTGATCGCCGCCGGCTGTCAGCGTCGTGAGACGAGTACGAGTAGCGCAAATCAACGCTGAAGCGTTCCACTGACTTTGGACGTGAGCGAGAGGTGAGGTGTTCATCGTTGGGTCTGAGGTGCATCGTTGAAGCGTGTGGAGATTCATCGTTCAGGGTTTGGATGTGCATCGTTGAAGCGTGCGGGGTTCATCGTTCAGGGTCTGGACGTGCATCGTTGAAGCGTGCGGGTTCATCGTTCAGGGTCTGGACGTGCATCGTTGAAGCGTGTGCGGGTTCATCGTTCAGGGTCTGCAC
>QHXD01000528.1:3656-4100 GCA_003223895.1 Acidobacteriota bacterium | reverse complement strand
TGAGAACTTCGCATGTAAGCTGCCGGTGACGGACGGCTCCGCATTCGAGGAACAATTGAACGCGGGCTAAAGCCCGCGACTACATTTGGGGGCCAGCTGATTCCGAAAATGTAGTCGCGGGCTTTAGCCCGCGTTCCATCAGCATGACTTGGAACGACGTTCTCGATAGGATGAAATCCGCAGGTCTCAATCCGGTCGAAGAGATTTATATCGACAACTACGGAAATACCCTGCCGCTAGACCACCCGGAGTTCAGTGGCCGCTTCTTCCGTTGCGCCCGTGGTGTTGTGGAATGCGGCGGCGTGCGTATCGAGGCGTTTCTCTTCCCTTCGGAAGGCCATCTTCAGGACTTCCTCGAGGTTATCGGCAACGACCCGTGGTGGGTTGTGCATCAAAATGTGATCCTGCATTTCCCCATTACTGATCCCGCCGTCGTCGGCAATA
>QHXD01000528.1:0-3646 GCA_003223895.1 Acidobacteriota bacterium | reverse complement strand
CCATGGCCAGGCCGAGCATCAACGGCACGAACCACAGCAACTGTCTTGCAGCGGCTGCCAGTTCCAGAGACTGCGCGAAACTGTGGAGAGGTCTGCCGTACACCATTTCGATGTGAACCCAATACACGAGCAATGAGGCCTGACCGAGTACGATCAAGGGGCTCCACCTTCCAGCCGTTTCGCGCGCCGACCATTTGTATGCGCCGTACAGCATCAACAGAATCCAGCCGAGGCGAACGAGGAAGTAGTGCGGACTCGTAAGTGAGTAGTCGAAGAATCCGTACTCCAACGCAGGAAACAAGCTCATGGTCACGCCCAGGGCATAGACGCATATCCCAGTGCCTGCCACGCCCTTGAAGAATTCCGCCTCGCCTATTCGGTTCCTGGCTTCCAGGAGCGCGTACCCGAACGTCATTCCGGCAAGTGTGAATGCGGCCCACGGAAAGAAGCTGAAGTACCAGGGCTGTCCGTTGCCGTTGAGATATGAAAGAAGAAATGACGGCATGTAGGAACGCACCGGATAAATCCACGGCGTAATGTAGACAAATGCGGCTGTGGACAAGCCCATCGCAATGATGTTTGCCCGGCGTGTCTTGAAGGGAATGGAAAAGAATCCGATGATCAGCGTACAAACAGCGATGCAGTTCAGCGTATCGACGCGGAAAATGTCGCTCCCTTTCGATGCCGGGTACCACACCAGAAATTGCTCGACCCGGAACGCATACGCCAGCAGGAGAATCCAGGTACCGCGCCGAAGAACCTTCTGTGCCAACTGCAAAGCGGAAGCGCCTCTGGCCCGCATCCGATCGAGGACCAATGCAAGGGAAGCGCCGACGAGAAAAAGGAAGATCGGCGCGGGGAAGCCTCCCAGAAACTGACTGAGCCAAAACCATTCTCCCGTGCGGTCTTGCGGTCGAACCCATCCATCGAAAAGATGGCCCTGAAGCATAAGCACGCCGGCGAGACCGCGCATCCAGTCGAGATACGCCAGGCGGTTGAATTGTTTAATCACGAATAGAAAAGGCCCTCAGCGAAGGAATCATGGTCCCGAAGCAAAGACGTTAGTATATGGCAAAAGCTTGGAGTTTCGCATGCACTGATTCCCCGGCATGAAGCTCACAACGGCAGTCTTATTCCTTTGCACTATATTCTGTGTGGAGTTGGGCGCAGCCGACCAGGAGACGGGGCGCCGGCTCAGAGGCGTAGTAATCGCATCCGATGGCACAGTGGTACCTTCGTTCACTGTCATCATCAGACCCTCAACGAACAAGCCTGAACTGGTTCGGCGCAAACGATTCAAAGACGGCGAGTTCGTGATTGATGGCCTTACCCGCGACAAGTATCAGATCCAGGTCGCTTCTCCGATGTATATCACGATGCAGCTTGATGTGGACTTCTCGGGTGAAACCAAGCCCAGGGACTATTGCATTTTCCTGCTGCACAAGTTCCGGAACGAACCGCGGGTTCCGGAAGCACAGGCCTATACCGTATCTCTGAAGGTATTGCAGCAGAAGGTGCCCGACGCGGCCAGAGACGCCTACATGCGCGGTGTGGACTTTCACAGGGAGGGACGGCTCGGCGAAGCGATTATGGCCTATGGCGAAGCTTTGCGGCTCTTCCCACAGTACATCCAGGCCCTGAGCGACGTCGGAACCATCTACACCCTGTTCAATCGTCCGGATTCCGCACTCTCGTTCCTGCGGCGAGCGCAGCAGGTCGATAAGGAAAACTCCGTAGTCCGGCTCAACATTGCTGCCGCGCTAATCACCAAGCACGAATACGACGCAGCGATGAAAGTCCTGCAGGAGTCCCTGCGCAGCGATACGCAAAAGAGTTTGCCGCTGTACTACGTTGCAAGGATCCAATACTCGGAAAAGAAACGTGATGACGCGGAGCGAACCCTGAGGCAGGCACTCGAGCAGGATCCCAGGTTGTTGGATGCGTGGGTACTGCTCGTGAACATCGCCATAGAGCGGAACGATCCTGCCGGCGCGCGCGAAGCCTTGATCCGCCTCCGCGAGGCTATGAACGACAGGATGTTCTCCAGGTTTGTTGACGAGCAACTGGCGGTGCTGGCGAACTAGGCAATTCGGAGACTGGCCGCCAAGACGCGAATTACGCGAATGGGCGCATCAACGATTTCTTAATGCGCCCATTCGCGTAATTCGCGTCTTGGCGGCCAGTCCTCGAATACCTAGTTCGACGCTAATGCAGCTTCGAGCTCGAGTTGCATCGGAGCGATCTGTTTTGCAAACTCCGCTTTTGCGCTTCCCTGAATCGGGGGTGCGGGCTCTCCCTTTTTGAGCGTTGGTACTGGATTAATGGGAGTGCCTTTGCTGGCCATCATGAAGTGTAGATGCGGACCGGTTGCCAGTCCGGTTTGCCCGACCAGACCAACCAGGTCTCCCTGTTTGATTCCCCGGCCGGCGTGCACGCCCGCCCCAATATGCGACAGGTGCGCGTAACCACTGGTCAACCCATTTGCGTGCTTGATCTGAACCAGATTGCCATAGCCTGCGTTCCATCCGGCAAATGTCACGGTGCCATTTGCGACCGCAACAACCGGAGCACCGGTAGGCGCAGCGTAGTCGGTCGCCAGATGAGGCCGCGCGGTGCCAAGAATTGGATGCATGCGCCGGCTCGTAAAGCCTGAGCTGATACGCGGATTAAACTTCAGAGGCGATGCGAGCATGGCTCGCTTCAGAGCGACTCCTTTTTCATCGTAGTAGGAATCTCTGAAAAGGAAGGCGCGGTAGAGGTGGCCTTCGTTTACAAGTTCGGCGCCACGAATCTTTCCCCACTTGACGAATTTCCCGTCGTGAGAAAACTCTTCCACGATCAAACGAATCTGGTCGCCTGGCTGGATTTCCGTGCTGAAGTCGACTTCCCACTGGTACATGTTGACGAGCTCGGTCACGAGATATTCGCCCTTGGGCTGATTGGCAGCCAGCGCCTCCCATAACGAAGTCCGGATTTCGGTGGTGAGGGTCGCTTCGTGCATCTGCAGATCCAGCTTGTCGACCTTGGCGGCATAGGAGTCCGCTTCCTTTTCCACTTTCAGGACACTCTCGTCATCGATCTTGTATTCGAATGCCTTGAGTGTGCCGTCGATTTCTTTTTCAAGCCGGAACGGGTTTCCGGAACGAAGCTTGCGAACGTCAAAAACAGGTTTTATGAGGTCGGCCAGTTCGTTGGCGACGGCCACCGGGATTTTGTAGTCCACCAGAGTGGCAACCAGAGTGGTGTTTCGTTGTATCGTGTCTTCCACGACTTCGGTCCGGGGAAGCTGGTCGGCTGGCGATGTGGGCAACGGGAAAGATTCGGTCGTCAGTTCCCTATTCCTTGGGATTGCGGCAAGCACCAGGGCGAACACCAAACACCAGAGGAACCCTGGTCTGCATTTGAGAACTTTCAATAATACCTCCAAAAGCGATAACGAATATAAAACAGCGGCTCAGGCAAGGAAAGAGGGAATTGATTCACAAAATGGTCGAAAAACTCCCCATTTCGGAGTATTTGTACTTGTTCCGGGACTCAGCCGATTTTGGTTTTGGGCCGTCCAATCAAGTGTTGGAGGCCGAAGAAGATTCCGGTCTCTTGAGGCAATAAAAGACGAAATTCTTCTTGAATTGCCGCCATTTTAAAG
>QHXD01000527.1 GCA_003223895.1 Acidobacteriota bacterium | reverse complement strand
AGCCGACCCTGGACATCTTTTGTCCAGGGTGGGAAATCTTTTAGCCGACCCTGGACATCTTTTGTCCGGGGTGGGGTCGGGCTTTTCTTACGGGTGCGCCGATCAACGAAACTAGTGGACTGTAACAGTAAAATCGGTGCCGCAATGTCAGTATTGCGACTACGGAATTCCCCTCCTTGAAAAGGACGGGTGGTCAGTTCGCTCAATCGTTAAGAAAGCATTTCGGAAACATTCATCGCTCCTGACGCACCCCGTCTGCGCCATTTCGGAACGGATTCTTTTTCTTGGTGGCGCAGCCACCCCTCCTCGTTGAGGAGGGGAATCCGTAGCTCGAATCCGACGATTGTCGATTTCACGGGTACAGTCCACAAGAGGACTGTACCCGTGCTGTTCAGCTGAGTTCCACGAAATGAGGAATGGCGTTGAGGATCATCCGCAGCGCCAGGGCAGCGAAGGCCAGCAGAACGAAGACAAAGTAGGCGGGCTCCTGCCGTGTTAACTGGAGCGTATAGAAATGGCCCTTCTCGATCGTGTTGATCTCATCAAGCGCCGCCACGAGGTGACTGGGGTTCCGAGCGTCAAAGAATTTGCCGCCCGTAGTAGGAATTTCGTGGGCGATCTCCTGGGAAGCTCCCCGCTGCAGAGCCACTCCGATAAAGTAGACGCGGGTGCTTTCCTGGCGCGCCTTTTCCAATTCCTTCAGGGGATCCCTGCCGTAATTGTTTTCTCCGTCACTGAAGAGAACGATGACCTGGCCCCTGGCGCGGCGTCCGCGTTCTCTGCTGAACACAAAGAAGTCCTGGGCGGTGGCAAGACCTTCGCCGATGGCGGTGTATCCCTCGTTCACGAGCGTCTGCGTGCTCACCCGCTTCAGATACAAAAGCAGGCTCTCATGATCGAACGTGGCAGGCGATACCAGATATGAATTATTCGAAAACACCACCAGGCCGATGGCATCATCCGGACGGCGCTTGATAAATTCGGTTGTGCTCGCTTTAACCGCTTCCATTCTCGTGCCCTTTCCCAGCGATTCTTCCATGCTCTGGGAGAGGTCCAGCACGATCATGATCTGCAAACCGCCGCGCTCAATGCGGTTCAGGACAAACGGGTAAACCGGTCCAAGCAGGGCGATGAGCAGGAAACCAACCGCGGCGGCTTCCAGGATGAGGGGCATTCGCAGAATGGGGTTGGGCCGACCGACCTCGTCGCGCAGGTGCGGCACGAGGGAGTGTCCCCAATAGTGTCGTCTCCAGTAGCGCACGATCACCGCGATCAGCAGCAGCGGAATCGCTGCGTAAATCCACTGGAGATGCTGGAATGTCATCGTCCTGCTATTCCTTGAAGCTCAAAATCTCCCGAATATCCTGCTCGACGGCTCTCGCGGCTTCGGGGTTGGCCGACACGCCGTCTCTCGTGTAGCGCAATCTCTCGCAGGCCTCCAGCACCCTGGACACTTTTTGCGTCAGGTGTGGTTTGGCGCCCAGTCGCTGCATCTCTTCCCGAATTTCCTCGGACGTGAGGCCCATGATGGAAGTATCCAGGTAATGCCCAACGTACTCCTTTAAGTTCTGATAGGAATGGTCGTAAAAGATCAAGCAGACCTTCGGATCGCTGAACTCCGAAGGAACCCCGCTCACCCAGCGGGCGCGCACCGCTTCCATCGCTTTGTGGCGATCGGGACCTTTGCGAGCCTTCCTTCTCTTGACGAAGAGCGCCAGTTCCCGGCCCGACCCGATGACCAGAACGCCAAGGCAAACCCAGGCCACGGCAGGGAACACCCAGCGGATACGATCCCATGAGTTCAAGGTAATGGCGTCGCGAATGTCGGCGGGCTGAGGCGGCAAGGTCGTGCGGATACCGATGACCGGCCCGGGAATCGTCAGGCTTTCCGCATTCGCCTGATCCGCACTGACCGCTTTGTTGTCCTTGCGGAAATAGTACAGAGTGAACTGTGGAATCTGCATGCTTTCCCGGCCCGTGGCGAAATTGGCCAGCGTCAAATCCACAAACAATTTCCGGCGAGCGTTCTTCTGAACGACGAGGCGTTTGCCAACGTCCACCACCTGGAAAGGGTCCATGTTCACGGTCTCTTTCGTCAGGTTGTCGAGCACGAATTCGTAGTCCGGTGGATAGTCCACGATGATCAGGTAATGGAATTGATCGCCGACCCACAGGGCCGTGCGGTCCAGATGCGTCGTAAACGTGATGTTTGAAGGAGGCGGAACGACTTCCGGCGCCGGTTTTTGTGCCCAGGTGTCCTTGCTGGCCAGAATCAGCGGCAGGCAGAGCAGCGCTCGAAAGAAGTTCTTCATACTTGGCCGTTAACGTTCAGTTCCCGTCGGGGGAATGAAGTACCCGATCTTGTCGTTTGCGGGGGACGCATACCACATCCGTCCCTGTGAATCGAGAAAGAACTCCCGCATCGAAATCTCCGAATGAGGAAACGGATATTCGGTGACCTCGCCGGTCCTGGGGTTCAGGCGGCCCAGAGTGTCCTGTTCGTGTGACGCGTACCAGATCATGTGATTGCGATCAATCCCGAGCGCGTAGGGACTCGGCTCCGGTCCAGGCAGCTGAAATTCCTTGAACGTTTCAGTTTTGGGATCAAAGCGGCCGATCTTGCCTCCACGCCGTTCGCTAAACCACACGATGCCGTCGGAATCCACCTGGAGGCGCTGCGGCTTGCCTTTAGTCGGCGGAGAGAATTTGGAAACGGATCCATTCTTTACCCGAACGATCGGGCTGTCGCCCTCTCTGAAGACCGTGAACCATTGCTCGCCATTCGGACCGACAACGTTGCCATAGGTGCCGGCCGTGCCGTAGTGGGTGAACTCCTGGGTCCTGGGTTCAAAGCTCGAGATGGTGACTCCACCGCTGATCCATACCTTTCCGTTCTGATCTACCCGGACAGTGTGCGCCCCGGCGGGCTGGCCGTCAGGAAACAAGTTCGAGTATTCCGTAATCTTGCCGGTGACCGGGTTCAACTGCCCGATCCTGCTCAGCGCCGCCTCCGTGAACCACACGGTGCCATCGGGCGAAGGAATTGCGGAATGAATGCCGGCTGTTTTTGCAAACGGCAACGGGAAACGCGTCAGGTCGCCCGTGTTGGGGTTCAGCCGCACGACTTCGTTTCCGCGCCCGTAATAGGGACTCCAGATCATCCCATCCTTGTCCTCGACCGCGCTCCAGGGTCCCAGGCCTTTGGAACCCGCAAAATCGTATTCTACATATTCGATCTTCATGGCCTCATCACTGAATGAACGCACGAGGGCCTTGTACTCGGGCATTTCCTCCGGAGACGGAGGCTTCGGCGAACTGGGACCAAAGGCGAAGGTGAGATACGAAGTGAAATCTTCGACATCCTGATTGCTCAGCCCGCCGCCCTCGCCGCCCATAATGGCCTCGCTCATGTACTTGACCTTCTGCCGCCAGCCGTTCTCATCCCTGGCGACTGAAGTCATGGTTTTCTGAAACGAGTGGCAGGACTGTAAACACGAAGTAAAAAACTTATCCTGATAGCTGAGATCATGATTCCCGGTCTTGGGCAGGAGCCGTCTTCCCTGGTACGTGTTCAGGTCGCTCCAGCGCACTGTACCCTTCTGCAGAGCGAAATCCATTGACTGCGGTCATCCTTATATCCGATCGCCGTCCCGCGGATTTCATAATCTCCCGGCGGCAGATTCTGAACCCGAAACCGTCCCTGCTTGTCGGACAACACGTTGACCGTAGTTTTGGTTTTCACATTCCGAGCCCGGACAAAAGCTCCTTGAAAGGGAGCGCCCGTGGAGTTTCTGACCGTGCCGGAAATCGTTCCGTCGGCAGGCCCGTACGCGGACCAGGCGACCGAACATGCAACCAACAACACGATACCCAGACGTCGGGCCAATGAAATCATTCTCAAATCCTCCTTTAGATTGCAGGAAATATCACGGGATCTCACTTGCAGTTTGCCGGGAATAAGCGGGATTATACCCGCCACAGGAAGAAAGGCAAGGCAACACCGAATGAATCGTCTTCGCATTCTCGGTTGTTTTGTGTTCGCAGTGACGCAGTTCGTCGTTCTGACCCACGCGCAGGAGAGCGGCTTTAACAAGGCAGAGTTCACGGCGCGACGCGCGAAGCTGTTCGAACAGATCT
>QHXD01000526.1:1968-9320 GCA_003223895.1 Acidobacteriota bacterium | reverse complement strand
TCGGTCCGTATAACATGAACAACCAGGTGGTCGGCAGAGGCTATGGCTTTGAGGACGCGTTCGCCCGGATCGATGCGGTCTTCCAACCGGATGTAATAACCGTGACCTGAGCGAAGAACTCGGCCAACCCAGGCTACCAGGCGATTGCGCTGCTTCACGAACCATCCAATGAATCGCAGAACGCGGTCGTCCGAATCCCCTTCGAGCGCCTTGACGATTTCCGGAGGGCCATACAGGACGTATCGCTTGTTTCGTGTCGGAATGAGATAAAGGTCGAGTGTTTTCAACATTATTCCGCGTTCACATGCTTGACCCACTCGCGCGCCCGCGCGGCAACGTCAGAGCTATCCAGAAGATCGCGAATAACGGCTACCGAATGAGCACCGGCCTGTAAGACGTCGCGCACATTCTCCAGTTTAATGCCTCCGACTGCGACAACCGGTTTATGAACTATCCTGCATATGGCAGCCAGTTTTTCGAGTCCCAGGACGGGATCTGCGTTCAACTTGGTAGACGTCGGAAAAACTGGTCCGGCAGCAATGTAATCCGCAGGCAGTCCGTCGGCGGCCTCCGCCTGATCCAGGTTATGAGTCGAATAACCGAGGATGCGGCCGGCACCGAGAACGCGCCGGGCATCTGCCGGGTTCAGATCGTCCTGCCCCAGATGCACACCCGCAGCGCCGGCAATGCGAGCCACGTCCGCTCGATCGTTCACGATAACGCGCGCATCAGAAGGCGCCCTTTTAAGGATACGTTCGACCTGATCGAGGAGTTCCAGGGAGCTCGCGAACTTGTTTCGGACCTGGACCAGCCGGGCACCGCCATCGAACAGGGCTTCGGCAAGTTGAACAGGATCGCCGAAGGACGCGTCCGCAATCGCATAAAGACGCGGGAGGGGGCTCATGCCATTTCGACGGCGCGAACGCGAGGTTCCTGCAAATGTTCGAGAAATTTGGTGTAGATGTTTCCCTTGCGGAATGCCGGATTGTGAAGAATCTGGCGATGAAGTGGAATGGTGCATTTAACACCTTCAAGAACGAACATTTCGAGGGCGCGATCCATTCGCCGAATGGCCTCATCGCGCGTGGATCCGTGAACAATGAGCTTGGCTATCAGCGAATCGTAATGGGGAGGAACGACGTACTCGGCATGGGCAGCCGTATCGACGCGCACGCCCGGGCCGCCCGGTGAATACCATGACGTGATTTTTCCCGGCGAAGGCCTGTGTGTGACCGGATCCTCTGCATTGATGCGGCATTCGAGCGCATGGCCCCGGAACTGAATATCCTCCTGGCGGTGAGGCAGCCGGTCACCGGCCGCGATAAGAATCTGGTCGCGAATAAGATCGATCCCTGTCACAAGCTCGGTTACGGGGTGCTCGACCTGGATCCGCGTATTCATCTCCATGAAGTAGAACTGCCTTTTTTCATCGACAAGGAATTCGAGCGTACCCACGTTCGTGTAACCGGTTTTCTTGATGGCTTGCACCACACGGCAGCCGACTTCCGCACGAAGTTCCGGCGTCATAATGACCGAAGGCGCTTCTTCGATCAGTTTCTGGTGCCTCCGCTGGATCGAACATTCCCGCTCGCCCAGATGAATGGCGTTCCCATGCTCGTCCGCCATCACCTGAAACTCGATGTGACGGGCCCGCTCGATAAACTTCTCGATGTAGCACTGCGGCGCCCCAAATGCGCTCGCAGCTTCAGCCTGCGCGGTCTTCAGCGACGAGAGCAATTCATTCCTGCTGTGGGCCACACGCATCCCGCGGCCGCCTCCACCGGCGACGGCCTTGATGATCACCGGATAGCCGATGGCCTCCGCGGTTGCGATCGCTTCCTTGTCCGTGTGAATCGAATCAGCGCTGCCGGGCAGAACCGGTAAGCCGATCCGATTCATTTCGCTGCGGGCTCGTGCTTTGTCGCCCATCAGCCGGATCGCTTCCGATGATGGTCCGATGAACTTGATCCGGCTCGCCTCGCACACTTCGGCGAAGTACGCGCTCTCGGAAAGGAAACCATACCCCGGATGGATGGCATCGACGTTGGAGAGCTCCGCCGTGCTGATGATGTTCGGAATGTTCAGGTAACTATCGGAGCTCTTCGAAGGCCCGATACAGATCGCTTCGTCTGCAAAGCGCACATGTAAGGCGTGCCGGTCGGCTTCCGAGAACACGGCGACAGTCTTGATGCCAAGCTCCTTGCAGGCGTAGATGATTCTAAGGGCGATCTCCCCACGATTCGCGACGAGTATTTTTCTGAACATGGATTTATCGCGGGCGAATCGCAAACAACCTTTCGCCATATTCGACGGGTTGTCCGTTTTCGACGAGCACGCTAACAATTTCTCCTGCTACTTCGGATTCTATTTCATTCATGAGTTTCATTGCTTCGATGATGCACAGGACGCTGCCCTTTTCGACCATATCGCCAACAGAAACAAATGGTTCCGAGTCTGGATTGGGCGCGGTATAGAAGGTCCCGACAATCGGCGACTTGATGTAGAACAATTCCTCGGTCTCTGCCAAAACCTTGGACGGAGCCGGCGCCGAGGTGATTGTGGGGCTTGCAGCTATTGAGGCCACGGATGCGGTGGAAACTGAACCCACATGGTTGGAAGATCGCCGGATGCGGAGCCGCACGCCCGATTTCTCGATCTCCAGCTCTTCGATTGATTCGTTTGAAGTGACAATATCAATGATTTCTTTCAGTTCCTTAAGATTCATAAGAGCAATCCGACGAGTATAGCACTTCCTAAATAGCCGTCAGGCCTGTGAATTCCCTTTTTTTCCGTGGTATTCCCCTCAGGAAATGCGTCTTTGAATCTCCGAAGCGGCGTTCTTGAGTTCGAAACGAGCCCGGCCGATCTGGTCCTGTGCCTTGGTTATCAGGATCACGAAATGTTGGGGAGAAACAAGGCGGGCAATCATGATCGATTTCTCCGAAACAACCGTTTGCTCGACCAGATTCCCCGCGCCCGCGTCCTGTGAGGCGCGCCCTGCGATCCGAAGCAGCATTGCATACTCGTTGGCTATGGTTTCGATCTTAAGACTGGAATCTGCGAGGACGTGATCCACCACACCGTCCGGGCCGACGATGAGGATTGCCTGAACATCGGAAAGCTTCTTCCGCACCGTCTCCAGCACGTCACGAAACTGCGCGGCCACCGGAGTCTTCACGCGCGTCAGCGCGGCTGCGCCGGCAGGTTCTCTTCACCAGGGGCAACCTGAGTCAGCGCGTCCAGCGGCCGGATGCGCGGCGTGATAAAGAAGAGCAGTTCGGACGTATTCTTGATCGTCTGCGTGCTCTTGAACAGGGTTCCAATGATTGGCACGCTGCCTAACCCTGGAACCTGCCGGACATTGATCGAATCCAGATCGAGAAGAATGCCGCCGATTACGGCAGTACCGCCATCCGGCAGCAGCAGTTGCGTTTGCGCACGCTGCGTCGATACGGAAGGAATTCCGTTGACCGCTCGCGCAAAGTCCGGCTGGCTGTTTTCGATTCCAACGGTGAGCAGAATCGTACCGGCGTCGGTGATCTGCGGTGTCACGGTGAGGTTCAGCGTGAAGCTGATGAACTGGACCGAAATCGTGTTGTTGACGTTGGTCTGGACGGGGATCTGTGTACCCTGCGACACCGTTGCAGCGATGTTGTCCGCGAGCTTCGGCAGCCGTAATGATCTCATCCAGCAGGATGTCGCCACCGGCTTGAAGCAGAAACGACAGGCCGGAAGTGCCGCCTGCGGGAAAGTTCGCCACCAGAGGAACACCGGCTCCAGTCGCCACACGCGGAGGCGGAATCCGCGCAAACGGGCTGCTGGTCCCCGGCACACCGGTCAGAACATTTCCGCTCCGATTGCCGATAAGCAAGCCAAGCTGGTTTCCCAGATCCTTTGAAAAACTCTTGACCGCCGAGAGGAGCCGCGCTTCGATTTCGACCTGCTGCTGGGGCGTGTCGAGGAACCGCACCAGATCGTCGAGTTTGGTGAACTGTGTCGGAATGTCGGTAACGATCAAAGCGTTTTTACGCGCATCCTGGATAATGGTTCCGCGCGGGGAAAGAAGCCTGGCCATGGTCGTGGCCACATCAACCGCTTTCGTGTAGTTGAGGACAAACGTGCGCGTCGTCAGCGGCGAAGCCAGGTCCTGCGCATCCCGCAGAGCCTTCCGTTGACCCTCTTCCGCCTGCAAGGTGGCGTTCGTCGCGATGCGAAGAACGTTACCCTGAAGCTGGCCGCCGAGCTGATAGTTCTTCAAAACGACGTCCAATGCCTGGTCCCAGGGAACTTCGATCATCTTCAAAGTGATCGTGCCCATGACGTTCGGATCCAGGACAACATTCAGCCCGCTGAGCTCCGAAATCAGCCTGAAGAAATCCTTGATGTCGTAATCCTTCAGATCCAGAGAAATGAGTTCACCGTTGTACTGCGGGATGGGCGTCGGCGTTGTTGCGGGCACCTGGGGCGGTGTCGGCGGCAAGATCGTGATTTGTGTTTGTCCCTGTATGGCGGGAGGCGGCACCTGGGCAACAGCCGCAACAGCCTGCGGAGAGGCGTTCTGAACGAGCTGAACTACAGGCCGCGCGGAAAGTTGAGGCAGTTCGAACCTGGGTTCAGCCTGAAACAGACCGGGATCCAGCTTCACAGTGGGAAGCTTTAAGGCGGTGGCCACGCTCTCGGCGGGAGCGACTGGCGGTCCTGCCGTCAGATTTGACGGAGCGTGAGCCGTGGCGCCGAAGACGATGCGAACGATGCTGCCGCCGCCGTCATCTACAACGCGGTACTGTACGTTGTCCTTTAAGTCGAAGACAATGCGCGTTGCCTGCCGGTTCTTGTCGTTGAAGAACGATGTGCGAACGCGTTCGACGCCATTGGCGTCAATCTGCTTTTCTTTGAAACCAATGGTGTTTTGAATCCCGTGAAAATCAACCACCAGCCGATGAGGCCCGTTCAACTCGAAATAAGTGAACTTGGAATCTCCGGTTGCGGTTATTTTGACCTCGAGCGAGTCGCCAATTGTCTGGTAGGAAACATCCTTCACTATGGCGCTTTCTCTTGAGGACGCCCCATTTACGGCCAGAGTGGAGACCAGTAAAAGCACTCCGACCGAAAGGAACTTCCGGGAATCAACTCTCATTTGGCTTCTCCTGTCGTGGGACGCACTTTCCGCACAATCTCCCGAGAAGTCGGCTCGTTCGCGCCGGCCCCGGGGGCAGTCAGAGCAAAAGTTACAGTATCCAGTTTGATTTCTTTAACGACGGCATCGAAAAGCGCATCACCAACGTGGGCGAAGTATGTCTTGTTTCCGGGAGCGCCGATGACGACGACGTTCATCGACGGCTCCTTTGAAGTGACGACTCCCGAGATGGAAGCCTCGGCAACAAGAACGCCTTTCAGTCCCGGAGGCCTCACCGCCGGAATAGGAGGGGCGGCCGCGGCCCGTGCGGCCGGCTTCGGAACAGGGTTGACGAAAGGATCACGCCGGCCCCGCGCGTTATATCTGTACTCTTTGGGGACGGCTAGAACCGGCGGCGCTTCGTTCTGCGGCGCGGCAGGAGCCGGAGGCTGCTGAACCTGGGAATAGGCCGGCAGGCCCAAAGCCGGAATCAAAACGAAAATGAGAAGAAATACTCGATACATCATTTTTACCGCTTCTTTATCGCTTTGGCGACATCTCACTTGACCGGAGTCGGCGGCGGCGCCGCACTGGCGATCTGCTCTTCACGGTACACGAACGTCGTGGCCGTATACGTCGCGCCGACGCTCGAAGTAAAGGCGGCATCACCCTCGGATGCCCGGCCCTGAACCCTGAGCGCTGTGATATTTACAATTCGCGGGAGCGTCCGGATCTTGTCGAGAAATGCTCCGATATTGTGATAAGTCCCGACGACCTCCATGTTGATCGGCCATTCGATATAGACTTCGTGATCGATCGTCGGTCGCGGATCGACCCGCAGGATGCGCAAAGCTGAAGTGCTGGCCGAGCGCTGCACGGCACGAAGGACATCATCGGTTTCTTTCGCGAGCGGCAAAACGATTTTGAGCATGTCGAGCCTTGCCTCAAGCTCGAGCGATTCCTTCTTTAACTGGGCCAGCATTTTTTGCTGCTGCTGACTTTTCACGATCGTCGCCTGCAAGTCGGCAAGCGACTTCTGCTTGGTCTCGATCTCCGCCTGGATCGGTGTCAGGTACATGTACCAAAGCACAAAGAGCAGAGCGCCGCAAACAACAGCCACAGCCAGCACCTGGTAGTACCATTTCAGTTTCTTAAAGTCTTTCAAGTCTGCCATTAGTTTGCTCCAGCCGGTGCTGCCGGTGTGCCGGGCGCCGAAATGCGCGGCGGCGAAAACTCGCATCTCAACGAGAACGTGAAGTTGCCCTGGGCGTCCTGGGCATTCATCACGTCGATGTTCTTGAAATATCCGGTCGCCTGCAGATTGGAATAGAAGTCCGCGATCGCGAGCAACGAAGTGCCGATGCCGTTCATCGAGAAGATCGCGTTGCTCTGATCAAGACTGGAGAGCCACACGTACTGTGTTTTGTCGATGGCCTCGCTGAGAACGTCGAGCGCCACCACGGGACTGACCTGATTTCTCTGCAGACCTTCGATGATCTTGACCCGGTTCTCCAGCGCCTTCTTCCTCGTTTCGTAGACCTGGTCCTGCTTGATGACTGCTTCGAGAGCCGCTTTCTGCGCCTGCGCACTCTGTATTTGCGAATCCAGGTTCTGGCTCTGACCGGTCAGATCGGAATACCACCAGTAGCCGAATGCCGCGCTTCCAAGGACGATCAGAAGCAGAAGGATCGGCGTCATGCTCGACTGCCTGGCAATCTTCGTGCCGGCTTTCGCGGTCTTCTTTTTTGCCTTTCCAGCCAAATTGACTTTAATCATTGATCAAACCCCCTCAAGGCCAAACCTACAGCCACGGCGAGCGCCGGTCCAAGGGATGTTGCTTTCGCTGCGTCTACCTTCGGCCCCATGGCGATGGATTTGAACGGATTCAATATTTCGGTCGGGTACCTGAACGTCTCTTGAACCTTTTCCGGCAGACCGAGCATGTGCGAAGTTCCACCGCTGATGAGGACGCGCGTAATAGTCTCGTTGGGATAAGTCTCCCGGAAGAAATCGAATGTCTTCTGGACTTCCATGACCAGCATTTCCGTGATCGATTCCAGAAGCGGCTGCACCATTTCGGCTTCCGATCCGCCGGTTTTTCCAAGCTTCAGGTCTTCGGCTTCCTGAAAGTTGAGCTGCAGTTCCTTCTGAAGAATGTCCGTGTACTGGTTGCCGCCGACGGACACGTCGCGAATGAACAGGGGCATCCCGCCCTTCATGATGTTGATGTTCATGA
>QHXD01000526.1:0-1926 GCA_003223895.1 Acidobacteriota bacterium | reverse complement strand
CGATGTCTACGACTTCCGGGCTGCGGCCCGCCAAGCTGATGACGCTGGTGTGATTCTGGATCTTGTCCTTTTTGGCGGCGACCAGCACAACTTCCATACCCGGCTCGTCAGCCGTGGTCATGCTCGGCCCAACAACCTGGTAATCCAGATTCACTTCGGTCAGTTCGAACGGAATGTACTGCTCGGCATCGAGCTGGATCGAACCCTCGACCTCTTCCGGAGTCATCGCCGGAACCACAACCCGCTTCACGATAACAGAGTGTCCCGAAACGCCGGCGGACACGCCTTTGGGCTTGAACTTCGCCGCGAGAAACGACCTTTTGATGGTGTCGGCAACCGCAGGCGCATCCATAATCGCCCCGTCGACAATAACGTCCGGCCCCAGGCTCTCATAGGCGAAGCCCGTGAGCTGGTAGCCTCTTTTGGTTTTCGTCAATTCTACGGCTTTGACCGAACTTGATCCTATGTCCAGCCCTACCAGTGGTTTACTTTTCTTGAATAACGCCATACGTCCTTAAACCTTACGAAAAATCTATGCCTTTATTGTAGACTTTGAGAGGCGTCTGGGCCTCGGGTCGACTACAGTCTTTTCACTCTTTTTCTCCATCCAGCGATCGAGGAGGTCCTTCTTAAAGCGCCAGCGATTACCGAGCTTGAAGGCGGTTCCCTGAAGGCTCTTGTCCTCGCTGAGATATTTGTAGAGCGTGTCCGGAGATATCCCGAGATACTGCGATGCTTCGCGTAAGGTCATTACTTCCTTTACCATTTTCTGCCCTGTCTCTTCCTAAAGTACCGGGTGTTTGACCCCCCGCAAACCTACCTGTCCCTGGATTTCTTCCGTTTTCGCTGCCCGTTTCTTGGGGGAGTCTCCCATGTGTTTTACTGGTTTTCTGGAGATGAGACTATCAACGGGTCCTGAGCGAAACAAGAAAATTCTTTAGGAAAGGACCTGACACGTCCCAGTCGGGAGATAACCTGTTTTTGGTTTGTCGCCGAAAAAAGCCCGACTTTTATTGGCCTGCCGCGATCATTTTCGCTTCTACCGTAAGTTTTGCAGATTCGGAGATCTTTATAGGAATTCCCATCTGTTCGTACCGGCGCAGAAAATCAGGATCGCTGTAGGCGAATGGCTCAATGTCTTCCCAAGGAAAAATTTTGTAGTCTCCCGGCGCAACTCCACGGAGATTGAAGTGGCCATTTTGGTCGCTGTTCGCAACCTTGTACAGGTCTCTCCGATCGCGAGACCTGTCCGGAATAAGCACGGCTTGAATTCCACTCACCGGTTTGCCGTCCTTGTCTACAACTGTTCCGGCGATCTCGCCGGCGTTCTGACTGATCACGATGTCGAGCGGTCCGGACACGGGTCCGGAGATCGAAAGCCCAGCCTGCAACGCATCCGTCTGTCCCAGAACGGCCGATTTGAGGAACACCGTCGGAGGAATCCCTGGCAGCGAGACTCGATATTCTCCCGGAGGAACATTTTCAATCAGCGCGGTACCGTCCGATTTGATTAAAGGCGGCGTAATGAAGACGTTTGTCGCCGAATTGGACAGGAACACGCGAATGCGGTCGAAATTCGGCAATGACGAAATTGACCCTCCACCGTCGAGGCTGACTCGCACCGGAATGGAGATGCCCTGGCCAAATAACAACGCGACATTTTCAACGTCAGAACTCGAAACGTCCACCGGAGTCTGCGCGACATTCCGGAGCGCATCACCCGGTACCCCAGGATCTATTGCGAATGCCCGAACGAAGTATTCGCCTGGAGCAATGTCACGCAATTCGAAGGTTCCATTCGCAGGATTGTAATTGGAACCGGCCGCGCTGATGAAGAATCCGCTGGTCGGATTGCGCGGAGTTGCCGAAACGTTGGCATTTCGAGGGGGCTGGCCTGTTCTGGTGTTGACGACGCGGCCGCGAATC
>QHXD01000078.1 GCA_003223895.1 Acidobacteriota bacterium | reverse complement strand
ACATTATGATCGTCGAAGGTCTCAACGTGCTCCAGACTGGCCACGGCCGCAAGTCGCCGCCACGGACCTTCGTTTCTGATTTCTTCGACTTCTCGATTTACGTCGATGCTGAAGAAGACCACGTGCGTCGGTGGTACCTCGAACGATTCCACATGTTTCGCCGCACTATCTTTCAGGATGCCTCTTCGTACTTTCATCGTTACGCACACCTTTCCGACGAGGAAGCCACGGCGACCGCCCTTCAGATCTGGGACCAGATCAACGGCGTCAACCTGCGCGAAAACATCCTGCCCACGCGCGAACGCGCCCAGTTGATTCTTGAAAAGAGCCGCGACCATTCGGTCCGCGGCGTCAAGCTCCGGAAGTTATAAGGAGAATTTAGATGAAGACAGTCGTTTTGCTGCGGCACGGCGAAAGCACGTGGAACAAGGAGAATCGATTCACGGGATGGACAGATGTCGATTTGAGCGAAAAGGGCGTCGAGGAAGCGCGGGCGTCGGGCCGGCAGATGTTCAACGATGGATACCTGTTCGATGTCGCCTATACATCGGTTCTAAAACGGGCCATTCGCACACTGTGGCTCGCACTGGACGAAATGGACCTGATGTGGATTCCCGTCTTTAAAACCTGGCGGCTGAACGAAAGGCACTATGGGGCCCTTCAGGGCTTAAACAAATTGGAAACGGTGGAGCGTCACGGCGAAGAGCAGGTGAAGATCTGGCGGCGCAGTTACGACATCCGGCCTCCCGCGCTCGACGCCGACGACCCGCGCGCACCGCATCACGATCCGAGGTACGCGAATCTCGCGCCGCATGAGCTTCCGCTAACCGAGTGCCTCAAAGACACCGTCGAGCGCGTTCTTCCCTTTTGGTACGAAACCATCGCACCTGCCGTCCGCTCCGGCCAGCGTGTGTTGATCGCATCGCATGGAAACAGCCTGCGAGCACTGGTAAAACACCTGGACAAGATCCCAAACGACAAAATCGTTGGGTTGAATATCCCGACGGGTATTCCGCTCGTCTACGAACTGAACGACGATCTCACGCCGATCCGTAGTTTTTACCTCGGCGATCCCGACGCGGTGGAAAGAGCCGCGCAGGCGGTTGCGGACCAGACGAAGCGGAAAGACTAGTTATTGGACGGCGCGGGGCCCAGCTCCGCTTTGCGGTAATAACGCATGAAGCGGTCCGGAAATCTCACGAGGAACAGTTCTTCATCCGCCTCGTCGAACCGGTTTACATCGATAACGATTCCGACCTGCTCGCTGACCGCGGGTGAACTGACCAGAACGCGAACAGCCTCCCCCAAGTGAAAATGCCCCATAAGTCAGAAATTTTAGGAAACCGTCGCGTCCACTTCAAGGGGCAGCAGGTTTTTTCGGTTATAATCCCGAACCGGAATGCAGCACCTTCTTATCCTCCTTATTCTACAAAGAACCTTCACCGTCGTGGAAGCCACTATTCCCGAGATGCAGAAGGCGATGCAGCAGAAGCACGTGACGTCGCGGGAATTGGTGACTCGATATCTCAACCGGATTGCGCTCTACGAAGACAAACTGCATGCAGCCATCACGGTGAATCCCAACGCCCTGAAGGAAGCTGAAGAACGCGATCGCGAGCGCGCGCGGGGCAAAGTGCGCGGGCCGTTGCATGGAATACCGATCGCGCTGAAAGACATCATCCACACCACCAACATGCCGACCACCGGGGGCGCGCTCGCCTTCGATGGTTTCGTGCCTCCGTACGAGGCGACAATCACGAAAAACCTTCGGGACGCCGGCGCAGTGATCGTTGCGAAGACCAATCTCACGGAGCTGGCCAACTGGGTCGCCGGCGCGCCAACACCGATGCCGGCCAACTACAACGCGATCAACGGATTCGGCATGAATCCGTACGACCCCAGGCGCGATCCGCGTGTGGAGATCGCCGATGGCCGTCCAGCACTGGCGACAGGCGGATCGAGTTCCGGCACAGGCACGGCTGCTAATTTCTGGGCTGCGAATGTTGGCACTGAAACCTCGGGATCCATTCTCAGTCCTGCGAGTCAAAACATGCTGGCGGGTATCAAGCCGACGGTCGGCCGCATCAGCCGTTACGGTGTCATCCCGATTACTGCGGACCAGGATACTGCCGGTCCAATGGCAAGGACGGTCACGGATGCTGCAATACTTTTCGGTGCACTGGAGAGCGCGTCACCGGACCTGAACGATCCGGCCACCAGAGCCTGCACGCCGCCGCCGGGCCGCAACTACACGCGATTTCTCAACGCTAAAGGGCTGAAAGGCGCCCGCATCGGCATTCCCCGCGCGTTCTACTATGACCCGATCGTCGCGCCGGGCTCTACAGAGCCGCGTGGCGGCCTCAATCCCGACCAGTTGAAGGTCATGGCCGAGGCGATTGACGTCCTCAAACAGCAGGGTGCCATCATCGTCGATCCTGCCGATATTCCGAGTGTGATCGACAAAGATCCGGACAGGAATATCGTGCTGTGGGGTATCTGTTCGGGTTCAACTAATGCGAAGGGAGACGACGCCAATTGTTCCGTCGTCCTCAAGTACGGTATGAAGCGCGATTTCAATCATTGGCTCTCGACCCTTGGACCATCGGCGCCGGTGAAAACGCTTACGGAGCTGCGTCAGTGGAATCGCGACCACGACAAAGCGGGCGCCATCAAGTTTGGCCAATCGAATCTCGACGTTTCCGACGAGATGGACGTGGAGGCCGACCGCACGCGCTACGAAGCGGATCGCGCGAAAGACATTGCCCTTGCCGGGACCCACGGTATCGACGAAGTGATGAAAGCGAACCGGCTCGACGCTCTTTTGTTTGCCGGAAATACTGCGGCGGCTCTCGCCGCCCGCCCCGGCTACCCCACGGTCATCGTTCCTTTCGGAATGACTCCCAACAACCCGATGCCGCCTTTTCCGGAAGCCTTCAACCCAAACCCGGCTCCGCTCGGCGTCAGCTTTACCGGAATGGCGTGCAGCGAGCCCAGGCTGATCGAGCTCGGCTACGCATTCGAGCAGGCCACAAAGCGCCGCATTCCGCCCCCGTCTACACCTTAGCGCCGCGAAGACCAGGGAGTCTTTCCAACCTCCTCCACAAACCGCCGGAGCGCTCTTTCGTATGGTCTCCCCTTGATGGCTGCCGGAAGATGCTCCTGGAGTTCTGTCCATGGAAAGGGAACGATGACATGGGGTCGAAACTTATAAAGCGTGCGCAGTTCTTCAAGGTAATACCCGGAATCCTTGCTCGGCTCGATCGTGGGCCGGGCCGGAGCCGACGGGTTGTACTCCAGCACGCCCCAGTTCGAACTCCGCGAAGAAATCTCCGAAAACAGCGCAGGTGTGGCAGTGCGGAGGTGGCGTTTGCCGTCAAAGAGGTTGTACACAGTCACGCCCGCCGATCCAAAGGGATCAATGAAGGCCGTTTCAACCGGACTCGCCGAAGTCTGTAGACGGACGTCGTTACGCTGCCCGAAGAGAAAATCGGCAGGAATTTGATGGGAGTAAAAGCGGTCAGATGATATCGGTGGCGAAGCGGTCATCCAGCGCGCGAAATCGCGCACGTAATTGACGATCATCTGCTTGCGGAATCGCATCCAGGCTTCCCAAAACCGGTCTCCTCCGTGCGGTGCTCGGGGCGCGTCGAATCCTTTGTCGATAAGGTACGGTCCGGATGTCGGCAATTTATCGGGAAGCGCCATATACGCTGCAAACGAGATGGGTCCGCTTTCTTCGAAGTATTTCAGTTGCCACGTCTCAAACTGCTGGCCAAAGTCTTTGTTGAACGTGTGCCCGTCTCCATCATCGTCGCTGTCTGGCGTGCGATCGCCGGAATAAGCCGTGGAACGTAGCCAGTCTCTGAATTCGGCAACCGCAAACGGGCTGTAGTCCGCATACACAATGCCGGCCTTGCTCGTCCGGCCAGTCGCGTCTGGTCCGAAGTTCCGTTCCCAGGTCAATTCCACTTCACCATCGCCGCTCACGCTGACGAGCGTCTCGGGAAATTCGGCCATCTTTCCGGCGAGATGCCCTGAAACCAGCCGGATGGTTTCCTCCATTCGTGTGCGGAGCGGCATGGCGTAACTGGAAGGAGTGGTCCAAATCGAACGCGGAACCACCCTTGGATTGGTCAGGTCAGCAGGTGGCGCTATCCAGCCATCGGCAAACCACTGTGCATTTCTGACATCCTGTCGAACGGCAGCCTCGCGCAACCGATTCCACCCATGAAAGAAACCGGAGACCAGCGCGATGTGGGTTACCAATCCGTTGTCCCGCGCCCGTTGCACAATGGTATCTACATTACCTAAAGCCGATGCGAGGATGGTTTCTTCGATCGGGCGATCCAGCTGTGGTGTTCGATCGTAGTCGAGCCACAGGAATCCGGCGAATCCGAGCAGAACATGCGGCGCCTCGCCGATGCGGCGGCGTAGTTCCGTGGCCTCGGCTGCAAATTTGTCGGCCGACACGCTGGTGTATTCGATATACAGCGGGGCGAGCACGAGCGAATCCTCGTACGATGGCTTCGCGGATTGCGCCCACGCCGTGAGCGCTGCAACAGCTATACCGAGCGAAACAATGGCTGCACGCATGGTTTAGGGCAGTATAGGCCGCGAAGGTCCTGGGGCCAATTTATTCCCCTCCTGGGACAGGAGGGGAATAAGCGTTTGCGCAATAGCCAGCCCCGCGAACCCGGACGCCTCTTCATCGTTTATGATAGGTGAATGGAACTGACACCGGAATCGGCCGAGCGGCTAGCCAGACTCGTTGACCAACTGAGTATTCAAAAAGTGCGGCGCCACATCTTCCTGTGCGCGGATCAGACTGAGCCGAAATGCGCGCCGAAGGAAGAAGGGCTTGCGTCGTGGAACTATCTGAAAAAACGGCTGCAGGAACTCGGCCTGACAAAAGGGGAAAACGTCGTCTACCGCACGAAAGCGAACTGCCTGCGCGTTTGCGAGCAAGGTCCGATAGCGGTTGTCTACCCTGAAGGGACCTGGTATCACCACGTAACTCCGGAAGTTCTGGAGCGGATCATCCAGGAGCATCTCATCGAAGGCCGTCCCGTTAAAGAATTCGTCTTCGCCGAAAATCCTCTGTGACCATTCGAGAAGAAGCGATCGCCACGGTGAAGCTCGGAGCCCCGCTCATCGCGGCGCAGATCGCGCAGATTTCGATCGGTTTTGTGGATGTTGTCATGGCCGGGCGCCTCAGTCCGCAAGCTCTCGCCGCTGTGGCCGTCGGCTCGAGTGTCTGGTTCACGGTGATCGTGCTCTGCATCGGACTGCTGGTTTCGGTGAGTCCTTCTGTTGCGCAGCTCTTCGGCGCAGGAAGGCATCGGGAAATCGGACACTGTGTTCGGCAAGGACTCTGGCTCAGCGTGGCTGCGGCCGCTGCATGCTTTCTGGTTCTGCGAGCGATTGAACCGGTGCTCGACTGGCTCCACGTGGCACCCGAGCTCATACCGACCAGTATTGGTTTTCTCCACGCAATCTCGTGGGGTCTTCCTGCATTCTGCGTCTATCAGGTACTGCGAAGTTTCAGTGAAGGAGTGTCGATGACGAGGCCCGCGATGTACGGGAGCCTTATTGCACTGTTTGGAAACATCGCCGGTGATTACATTTTCATGTACGGAAAGCTTGGCTTACCGAGGCTCGGCGCAGTCGGCTGCGGAGTGTCCAGCGCAATTACGATGTGGCTCATGCTCGTGTTCATGGCGGCATACATCAAGTTGAAGCCCGGGTATCGGTCGTTTGGCGTGTTCGATCGGTTCGAATGGCCGCGATGGACAGAGATCAGCACTCTGGCGAGGCTTGGCACGCCGATCGCCGTCAGCCTTTTCATGGAAGCGAGTCTGTTCGGCGTCGCCGCGCTGGTTATCGGTTCCATCGGTACGATCGCGGTCGCCGGCCACCAGATCGCACTCAATGTCGCTGCTCTTACATGGACGGTTCCGCTGGGCATATCCCTGGCAATTACCGTTCGCGTGGGCCAGGCGATCGGACGAGACGACCCGTATGGAGCGCGATTTGCGGGCTTTGTCGGAATAGCGCTCGGTGCCGCTTTCATGAGCATTTCGGCTCTGGTCATGTTCACGGTACCCCGGGTCATTGCGAGTATCTATACACAGGACCCTGAGGTAAAGGAAATGGCCGTGAGGCTGCTATTCATGGCTGCCATCTTCCAGATCTTCGACGGCCTGCAGGTCTCCGGAGCAGGTGCGCTCCGCGGGCTGAAAGACACGAAGATCCCGATGTTCATCACTACTTTTTCATATTGGGGAATCGGAATGCCGCTCGGTTACCTGCTGGGCATCACACTGGGCCATGGACCAGCCGGGCTCTGGATCGGCTTTATTTTCGGTCTCGGCTTCGCGGCCATTTTGTTGAATGTCCGCTTTCATCTGGTGACTTCTGCAAATCGCCGGTTTCCGATTTAAGATGTACGCGCGAAAACGTATGGTGGAGGCTTGCATGCGCAAACTGACAGGATTCGGGATCGCTCTGATCGCGATCATCGTCCTTGTTCGCATTCTCGAAGCGGGCTCAGAACCCACTCGCGCGAAGAAAGGTATGGTGATCTCATCGAGCGGGATCGGGTCGGAGATTGGAGCGCAGGTCTTGAAGGATGGCGGCAACGCGATAGACGCGGCCGTCGCGACCGCTTTTGTGCTGGCGGTGACACACCCGGGCGCCGGCAACATCGGCGGCGGCGGATTCCTTCTATATCGGTTGGCGACCGGTGACGCTGTAGCGTACGACTTTCGCGAGAAGGCACCCGCGGGGTCATCTCCCACCATGTTCCTGAAGAATGGTCAGTACGATTTCGATGCTCACCATAATAGCTATCTCTCGGTTGGAGTACCGGGAACCACGGCGGGTCTTTACCTCGCCTGGAAGGATCACGGCAAACTTTCGTGGAAGCGCCTGGTCGAACCCGCGGTGAAGTTGGCGCGTGATGGATTTCCGGTTTCGATTGGTCTGGCCGGATCATTGAGCGGCATCCTGGACGATATGAAGCCGTACCCCGCGTCCATGGCGCAATTCTCTAAGAACGGCATCCCTTATGAGCCGGGCGATATCCTGCGTCAGCGCGATCTCGGCAGGACGCTCCAGCGGATCGCCGATCAGGGACCCGCGGGCTTCTACGACGGCGAAACGGCGCTGCTCATCGAAAAAGAGATGAAGGAGCACAAGGGTCTCATAACGCGCGAAGATCTGAAAGCCTATCAGCCGAAGAAACGCACGCCTCTTCGCGGAACTTATCGAGGCTACGAGGTCATCGCGATGCCGCCTCCATCATCGGGCGGCGTGGCTCTATTGGAGATGCTGAACATCCTTGAAGGCTACGATCTCACGGGGAACGGGCACGCGTCGGCGCGGAGCGTCCACTGGATTGTCGAAGCCATGCGCCGCGCCTTCGCGGATCGCGCGCAGTACCTTGGCGATTCCGATTTCAATCCTCAGGTGCCGATTGAGCGCCTGATCTCGAAGCCGTATGCGGCGGATCTGCGCCGCACGATCAACGAGAATCGAGCCTCGAAGTCGGGACCTACCCAGTTTTCATGGCCTGTGGAGAGTAATGAAACCACGCACATCTCGGTCGTCGATGGTGAGAGAAACGCCGTCGCTCTAACCTACACGCTTGAATATTTATATGGCTCCCGCATCGTCGTTCCAGGTGCCGGGTTCCTGCTCAACAACGAAATGGGAGATTTCAATGCCGGTCCCGGCCTCACGACGTCCGATGGTCTGATCGGTACGCCACCGAATCTGGCTCAGCCGGGAAAGCGCATGCTGTCGAGCATGACCCCCACGATCCTGGAAAAGAATGGGAGCGTTTTCATGGTCACCGGAAGTCCCGGCGGCCGGACAATCATCAACACGGTGCTTCTCACGATCCTCAATGTCGTGGATTTCGGCATGAACGCGCAGGATGCGGTGGACGCAGGCCGCTTCCATCACCAGTGGCTTCCGGATCGGATCACACACGAGCGATTTGCGCTATCGCCGGACACGCTGGCCCTGCTTCGAACAAAGGGACACGAGCTGGTGCAGAGCGGTAATCAAGGTGCCGCAGAGGTGATTATCCGCGATCCCGCGAGCGGCATATTGGAAGGTGGCGTTGATCGCCGCCAGCCGGATGCGGGTGCGGGCGTTCAATAGCGCAGATCATGGAACTTCCCCGAAGACTAGGTCTGTTCAGCACAATCGCGGTAGTCGTGGGTTCGACGATCGGCAGCGGCATTTTCAGGTCTCCGGCCGGGATCGCCGCGAGAATCCCCGACGAGGGACTGTTCCTTGCAGCGTGGATTGTTGGCGGCATATGTGTGCTCGCAGGAGCGCTGACATATGCCGAACTGGCAGGTTCCCTTCCGCAAACGGGAGGAGTTTTCGTTTACTTGCGCGAGGGGTTCGGCCGGATGCCGGCTTTTCTTTTCGGCTGGGCGGAATTGACCATCATTCGCGCGTCGGCCCTCGGCGCAATCGCAACAGTCTTCGCTGAATATCTCCTGCGAATGCTCGGCGTCTCCGCCTCGGAAAGCTCTAACGCGGTTCACTACGTCGCCGCCGCATCGATCCTGCTCGTCGCAACTTTCAATTTTGTGGGAATCCATATCGGCGCTCTGGTTCAAAACCTGACAACGAGCACGAAATACCTGGCGCTGTTCGTTCTGGTGCTGGCGTCGTTGTTGCTCGGTGGAAATTCCACAACCGAGCCGGCAGCGGCCGCGGCTTCAGGTCCGACTTCTCTGAGCCTGTTCGGGCTTGCGCTGATTTCGATACTGTGGGTCTACGACGGCTGGGCCGATGTAACCTTCGTGAGCGGTGAAGTCCGAAGACCCGAACGCTACTTGCCGCTGGCACTTATTCTCGGCACGTTGTGCGTGATTGCAATCTACCTGGCGGCGAATTTTGCCTATGTCCGCGTCCTGAGCGTTGGCGAGATTGCGAATTCGCAGCTTGTTGCAGCAGACGTGGCGCAGCGTCTGGTCGGAAATGCCGGCCTGACATTAGTCTCGCTTGTCGTGATGATCTCCGCCTTCGGAACGCTCAACGGCTCGATGATGACCGGTCCGCGGATTTTCTTCGCAATGGCTGACGAAGGCCTCTTCTTTAAGGGGATCGCTGCCGTCCATCCACGATTCAAGACCCCTTATGTGGCCATCTGGCTTGCCGCGCTGATGGCCGCGGCATTCGTCATGCTCCGCGATTTTCAGCAGCTCTCCGATACTTTCATCCTCGGCATATGGCCGTTCTATGCGGGCGCCGTGGCGGCAGTCTACGCCTTGCGCCGGAAACGGCCGTCGCTCGCGCGTCCGTATCGGGTGTGGGGATATCCTGTTACGCCCGCCATTTTTCTTGCCGCCGCATTCTTTCTCCTGGGCAACGCGCTGCTCACCGACAGAAAGGCGCTGGTCGTCTTTGCCGTCCTTCTGACGGGAATTCCCGCGTATTGGATCTGGGAGAGAACCACGCGGAAAAACGTTGAACCGATGACCGGACGGTAGAACATTACGCCTCAACCAATTCATGCATCCAAGCGAGATGCAGCTTGAGCCCCTCGTATGTGCCTGGGAGACCTTTTTCGGGAGGAGACGACCATGGATTTGGGCCCTCCCAACGGGCGCGCGAATCTCCTGACGCGGTCTTTCCAACGGCACCAGCAACTCGACGCTCCGAATGCCTTGGAGATCCGCGTCGCGCCAAGGAGTCTTGAGCCCAGCCGCCTTCGCCGTCGCTGTCGGGGCAGGGTTCGAATAATGCAATCTCCGGTAGCGTCATGCTAAAACGAATAGCGGAACATGATTTGAGTGATCCGCATAAATCCGGCCTGATTGTTGATCTGGCCGAAGTTCGTATTACCGACCGTGTTCGCGTTCAAGCCAGCCCGCACGGTGACGCGGTTGAAAAGGTTCAGCATTTCGACTTTCACGAGAGCCGTCTTGCTCTCACCCAGCCTGAAGGTTTTCATAAACGATGCGTCGACATTCTTCTGTGTCGGCGAACGGAGAGCGGTGATGGTGCGCGGCGCTGTGCCGAAAGTGAACGGTGGCGCGGGAGCGAAGCCGGCAGCGCTGATCCATGTCGCCTTCGGATGGTCCGCGGAGGCAAGCCGGTCTTCATAATTCCCTGGTGTGGTCAGACTTTGTCCCGAAAGATTGGGGCGCTGAGCGTTGCTGAACAATCCGGTGTTATCGGTTTGCTGCACATTCAACGGGAAACCGCTTTGCAGGTTCGCAATCGCGGAGATGGACCAACCTCCGATCACCCAGTCGGCCACTTTACTCCCATTCGCCCATTTCCGATTTTGACCGAAAGGCAGTTCGACGATCGGAGCGAGGATCACGCGATGCGGCACATCCACGATCCCATACCCGTATTCGGCATAAGGATCATAGCAGGCGCTCGTCAACTGTGCAGCCCCAGCGCACCGCGGCATTGAAGCAATGTAGTTGTAATTATTTAATGGATTACCCGGAGCGACATCGGAGTAGGTGTTGCCTTCACCAACCTGATTGTCCTTCAACACGCTATAGGTATAGCTGAAGCGTCCGCCCCAACCATGCGTCAGACGTTTCGTCCACTCGACTACGGCTGCATTGTACCGGCTGAGTCCCTCAGTCACCTGGCGGGCATTAATGTCCAGAAATTGTGGATACGGACGCAGGAGCTGAGCGCGAGAGAGGGTAGCGCTCGTAGCAAGGCTGGTGCCTGCCAGCTCTGGCCTGCCAAAAAATGGATTCGTTATCGGCTGCGCCAGCGCCGAACCAAGCGACAAATATTTCGGATCGATCTGGTTGATATTCACGGGGGTATCGACCGATCCGCCGAGTCCGATGCGATCGCTTCTTGCTCCAACGTAGCCAATTTTGATCGCCATACCTCCGGGGAGTTCTCGCTGGACATCGACGGAATATTGCTGCACGCGCGGCGCTTTTCGATTCTGGTCGACGTAACTGATGGTTGTGCCGGCCCCGCTCACGGCGCCTTTGCTGTTCCCGGATGGACGGACGACGCCATTCGGGAACGGGTTATCGAGCGTGACGGCGGGAATTGGCGAAGTCTGTGGCGATACAGTGTTCTGCGTGTAGCCGACTTGCCCGTAATTGTTGTTGGACGTGCTTGGAATCGGATAGTTGAGGCCCGCCCAAAAGATCCCGTAACCGCCACGCAGGACGGTTCGAGGATTGAACGAATAGGCAACACCAGTACGCGGGGACCATTTTGAGGCCGGCGGATTGCCTTGATACGTCTTGTTCCCACCAACACCGGCATACATCAGGCCCCCGCCGACATGCCGCGCTGCCGTGCCGGCGATGGGATCGGCCGGAATCGTCACGTTACTCAGGCTGCTATTTGCTTTGGGATCAAAACCAACCGTGAAGTTATTGTTTTGTTCGCGCAGGCCATCTTCATGCTCCACGCGGAGGCCGTAGTTCAGTGTGAATTTTCGAGTGATTCGCCAGTCGTCCTGCCAGTATGCCCCGTAGTAATCCGTAAACGGGTTGAAGGCGGTCGAAATGGGTAATGTACTCTGCCGGCTTCCCAGCCCTGATGGGAATCCGAGAAGGAAGGCGGCGAACGAGTTGCCGGACAGTACGTCGCAGGTGCCGCCGTTCGCGGAAGTGAAATCCTTGTCGAAATCAAAAGAACCCGAGCCTGGGCCGGGAATGTAGGTGTCGATGCCCATCTTCCTGAAATCGGCGCCCATCTTGAAGGTATGCTTGCCGATAAACTTCGAGTAGCTGCCATTAAAGCCCCACGACTTGTAATTGATCTGTGTTGGATCGGCTGCACCAAGCGTGTGAGCAGTGCCAAGTGTGGACTGGTCGTAGCCGCGGATCCGGACGGTTGGAAACTTCTTGAAAGAAACCTGATTCAGGAATGTCGGTGAGAACCCCAGGGTTGCTGGATCGAAGGTCGCAGTCATCGTATTGTTGTCCGGGAATCGTGTCCAGCCGAATCGCAGCGCCAAGACCGAACTGCTGCTCAGCGTCGAAGTGCTATTGATCGCGATAATCTGCGGCCGGCGCTTGAGCAAATAGTCGTTGGGATCGGCAAAGCGATTCGGGCCGTTCAGTCCCGGTTCGAAATAATCCGCATCGGGTTCGTCGGTGCGGTTGTAAAGGTAAAAGCCGCTGACGGACACCTTATCCGTGATCTTGTGCTCGAGCTTGACGGTGTATTCCTGTTGGAACCTGTTGTTGATGAGCGCCGTTCGCGTGTAATTGGTGCTGCCGTTGTCGAGATTGTTATCCGGCATCGGCATATACTTCAGCATCGCGGCCGCAACCGGGTTGATGCGGTTCGCGGGAATACGATTTCCAAGAAAAGGATCGCGCACGACGACGCCATTGACGGTTCGACTGGTCAACGGATCGTAGATGACCGCTGGGCGGCCCTGAACGTCCGTCAAAGCGGAAAAATCACCCGCACGTTCTGCTGCTGTTGGAAATATCACGCTGAGATTTCGCGTCTGCACGTCGTGATAATCTTCGGCAGCAAACCAAAAGAATGTCCTGTTCTTGATGATGGGACCGCCGAAACCACCCCCGAAGAGATAATAGGGATTGTTTGGTTTCGGAATACCGGCTTTCTGACTGAAGAAGTTGTTTTTCTCCGCCCAAATGGGACGCGTCTGGAAGAAGCCCGAGCCGTGAAAGTCGTTGGACCCCGTTTTTAGCGTCGTGTTGAACACACCACCGCCCGTTCGGGCCATTTCGGCGTCGTAGGTATGCACTTGAACCTTGACGTCTTCAAGAGCTTCAATTGTCGGGTTTGCGCTCGGGCGACCCCGAAGGTCTGTGATCGGAACGCCGTCCAGCGTGTAGCCATTGCCGCGGCGTGC
>QHXD01000525.1 GCA_003223895.1 Acidobacteriota bacterium | reverse complement strand
CCATCACCTTTTGGATCCCAGGCGAGTCCAAGGCGCGGCGCGAAATGCTTCCAGTTGTTCGCCTGCCATGAATTGGTGTCTGGAATCCCGCCCTCACCTTGAAAATAGATTCCCGCCGGGGCCTTGGGGTATATGGTGCTTACAATGCCTTGATCGAAGCGCGTCTTATCGAAGAACGCCCCTTTTCCGGCCGCATCGTACGGGCCCCTGTAGGGCTCCCATCGCAAGCCGCCGTTTAGCGTCAGATGTGTATTCGCTTTCCAGGTGTCTTGCAGGTACAGGCCAATATAGTTCTGCCTGAAATACTCGTTCGTAATTCGGCTCTGAGTGTAGCTGTTCGCTTTTCCCGTCATAAGGTCAGCGAGCGCGAGTAGCGTGTTTACGCCAGTGAATGAAAACGAGCCTGGCGCTGTCGTACTCGATGTGTAGTTCATCATTTCATGGATGAAGTTCGCGCCGAATCCGATCTGGTGTGCGCCCCGCGCGTTGGTAAAATCCTCGCTGAACTGATAAACAGTGGAGTTCGTGATCCCGGGAGTCGACTGCCCGGTGAACAGATTGAGCGAGCCCGTGACGCTAAGGAGCAGCATTTTCGGATAATTCGACGGGTAGTACAGATTCTTTACGCCCAGGTCGCCCCACGTGAAAAAGTCCGGGAAAGTTTTCTGGTTGCGAGTGCGAAGAATCGTCCCACGGAACGAACTGACCATCGTCGGACTAATCGAGTAGGTGTCGCCCAGAACGAACGACTTCACGCGGCGATAAAAGTTCGGGTTGGCGATTGAGATGATTGTCTTGCCGTCATAGTCGCTTGGAGTATCCAGGTGCCCCATTTCAAACCGGCCAAACAGAGACTGCTTGTCACTGAGCTGATAGTCCACTTTCGCTACGGGGAACCACTCATCAGCGTTGGTTTTTCGGCCGAACAAGACTTTTCCACATTGATCGATCGGCGTGACATTCATACGTTTGATGAGTTCCACTGCCGGCCTGGAAAACTGGGCGGGATCGATTCGATTGCTGACGAATGGAGCTCTCAGCGTGAGGGCTCCGCCGCTTTGGCACGCAGCGGATGTGTAGGCCGTCCAGTCACCGGCGAGCATCTGTGGCGTCGGCATAAAAGTCTGGAGCGTGGTCTGGAGACCGCCGAAGAAGAAGAGTTTGTTCTTCAGGATCGGTCCGCCAATAACTCCGCCAAACTGGTTGCGCTTCAATCCGTCGCGTTCGGTCGCAAACGTATTGCGGGCATTGAAAATTCTGTTCCGCACAAATTCAAACAGGCTGCCGTGAAATTCGTTGGAGCCCGATTTCGTCACCACGTTCACGGCGCCCGCCGCGTGGAAGCCGTACTGGGCGGGTACCGCGCTGGTTTCTACTTTGAACTCCTGCAGCGCATCCGGAAACGGCAGAGGCAAAGCCTGGTTGCCGTACGGCTCGTTGTGGATTCCTCCATCCAATAAGAATGTGAGGCCGTCATTCGATCCGCCGCCGACCGAAATGATATCCGTGGGGTAATTACGAGGAGTGTTTTGCGCTCCTCCGCCAACCGCGGCCCCCGAAAGAATGATCAATTCGGTCACCTGGCGGCCATTGAGCGGCAGTTCCATGACTCGCACGTTGTCGATCACCTGCCCGACACCGGTGTTCCGTGTTTCTACCAGCGCCGCGTCCGCTTGAACCTCGACGGTCTCGGCAACCTGACCCACTGCCATTACAACGTTGATTTCGGGATTACCGTTGACCTGCAGCACGATTCCTGTCTGCACAAATGTACGGAAACCAGGCAGGCTTGCTTCTAATCGATAGGGACCGATCGGCAGGTTCGGAAGTACGTATGACCCCGTTTCATTGGTTACAACACTGCGCGCGATACCGGTGGCTGTTTGGGTCGCAGTCAGCTCAACTCCAGGCAGTACGGCGCCGCTTTGATCCTTCGCTGTTCCGCTGATTTGAGCCGTCGACTGTCCCCAGACAACTGTGCAGGTCAGACAAGAAAGCAGAATTCCAGACAGTACTCTTCTCCACATATATCCCCCTCCAAAAAAGAAAAAGACGAGCGAGCGGTTCTTCCAAAACCACTTTCACTCGTTATAGTTGGTCACCCCGCATAATCGTTCGTTGGATCGTAGCTTTCAAACTTCTTCTCTCCCCATTTCGGTGAAAAGAAGCTTCGGCTCGTCCAGCGATGCCGGCCCTTTGAGATCGTATTTCTTTCCCTCCAGGAAGCCACGGTCAGATGGCTGCTGAGAAAATGCGTGGAGCGCCGAACATAAAATCAAGAGCATAGCTGTTATAGCAAATGCAACCGGACGAATCGTCATCTTGAGTCTCCTTTCTCGGTTTACGAGCGGAGCCGCATTGTTATCAGTTTTGTTTGGCTGCTACGATATTCCTACGGCTTCGGTTGTGTCAAGGAAGGCGGGGTTGCAGGACGCAAAAGAGGGAGCTTACTTTCCCTAGTGCCTGGTGATTTTGAAATCACCTTTCTGGTTTCCCTGGATCCAGGTGCCGACTATGGAGCGGTTGACTGAACCCAGGTTTTGAATCTTTCCGTCGATGACGTAGTGGACTCCCTTTGAGTCCGCTTCCAGGTGTACGGTCCAGTTATTGTGATTGAGTTCCGCTTTTGTAAACGGAACACCCTCGGGACCGGGATTGAGGGTGCCCGTGACTGCCTTGCCGTCCCAGTCCATTTCAATCACCACCTGATTCCGATTGGTTCTGCTCGTACCCCAGTCACCAAGCCACACTCCCTTCAGTGGATGACCTTGCCCGTCATAGAGTGCTACTTGAGCCGGCGCCGGAAGCGCGATGGCAAAACATGCCAACAGGGAAACAAGAAGAACCAATTTCGATGTCACCATAACCTCCTGGCCGACGGTATCAGCGAGTGGGGTTTGCGGCGGGGGCGGCCGGGTTCGAAGTGCCCGTCAAGATCTCCCGCCCGTCAGCAAACTTCACCGCGCGGCCATTCATGGTGTTCGAACCATCCCTGGCAAGCCAGCCCTCCACGATGAGTTCAGTCCCGATCGCCAGCGTCTTCTTGTCCCCACCTCGTCGAATCAGATTTGCCGGAGCGCCGGTTTCAACCGCCCAATTCTGGATCTTTCCGTTCTTATCCTTCACATTGAGGTACAGCCATCCGTGAGGATTCGTCATTTCGACTTTCGTGAGCGTCCCCTTGATGGTAATCGGCTTCTTGTCGTCAAACTCGGCGGTAAAAGAATGGTGCGCAAACAACAGTGCCGTGTTGAACAATACCGCGACGGCAACAGCTAAACCGGCCAGCTTTTTTGTCATGGGACTTGCCCCCAGTCTAAGTAAGAAATTTGGGTCACAGAATATCATTCTGTTACTTGATGTCAAGTTACAGGCCTTTAGCGGACGAACGCGGGCTTTAGCCCGCGACTACATTTAGAATCAACATCTGATCCCAATGTAGTCGCGGGCTTTAGCCCGCGTTCCTCAAAATTCGGAAAGTCTTGACAGGCCGGCTTTAGGGCCGGTATACCCGTTCAACGATCTCACAAAGGAGAAACAACCAATGAGCACCTGGCAGGAACTGGAACGACGCTTCACGGAACGACTGAACCTCACGCGCAGGCCAGTCGGTGTGACTTTTCTGGATGACGAGCCCTCAGACATCGAGAAACTCAGCGGAACCGAACCCGCCGGATGCGGCTTCTGGCGGCGCGCCGCGGAAGGCGATTCTTTTTACACGGTGCCGGCGGATCATTACAACTGCCCCATTGGGAGCTACACACACAATATTTCATTGCCGGCAGAGCGAAGCCATGAGCTTACGGACATGCTCAACCTGATGTTCAGCAGCGGTTATCTGCGGGCCGAGGAAGTTCCAGGTATTTTCAAGCTCGAGAAAGCTCCCGGGGCGATCGCGTACGCCCCGCTTGCGGATAGCAGGCGAAGCCCATCGGTTGTCCTTTTCGTCTGCCGTCCTAACACAGCGATGCTGCTCAACGAGGCCGCGACGCGAGCCGGCGCCGGCGCCTCGTTGCCGGTTTTAGGCCGGCCGACTTGCATGGCGCTGCCGGCTGCTATGACCAAAGGGACAACAACGACTGCGGGATGTATTGGCAATCGTGTATACACCGGGCTCGGGGACGATGAATTGTATGTTGTAGTTCCCGGCACACACCTGGAACAGGTGGCGGAGGCTCTGGACACGGTAGCGGGGGCCAATGTAAAGTTGGCCGATTTCGCACGAGGCCGCCAGGCGGCTTTTCGCTAACGGAACGCGCGTATAGCCCGCTTGTCAAATGGAGGAAGGTAGCGAATGAAAACTCTTTTTCGTCCGATGCTATGCCGGGCCGTCTTGCAAATCACTTTTGTATGTCTGCCTTTCTCGTTGTTTGCGCAGTCCGCTGCGAACAGCGGACAGATTGCAGGTGAGGTTCTCGATCCGTCGGGCGCCAGCATTCCAGGTGCCGAAGTTTCGGTCCGGAACATCGATACGAACTACAGACGCGCCGCCAATACGGATGACGCAGGGCGATATGCCGTCGGCCCGGTGCCGATCGGAACGTACGAGGTAACAGTGACGCCGGTCAACATGCAGCCTTCCACCCAGCAGGTTTACGTCTCCCTGGGCGGCCGGGCAACTGCGGATTTTCGTTTGGGTATATCGCCGGTTCGCGAGGCTATCAATGTCGTCGCAGATGACGCAACCGTGATCGAGCCGGCGCAGACTTTTTCCAAGTCCGTCCTGACCGATATCCAGCTTCGCAACCTGCCGTCGAACGGCCGGCGTATCCGAAACATGTTTCTGCTGACACCCTCCACTCAGATTGAGCCGGAGTGTGGTGGTTTCGCCATTTCCGGCCAGAAAGGCCTGTTNNNTCAATGTCGATGGCGCCGATTACACCAATACGCACTGGTGTGGCCACGTCGAATTTTCACCGACGTTCACGATGGAGGCGTTGCAGGAGCTCCAGGTGCTCCGCAGCACATTCTCGGCCGAGTTCGGCCGGTCCACCGGCGGCATTATCAACCTGGCATCGAAATCGGGAACCAATGAATTTCACGGAACCGGGTTTTACCTGTTCCGCAATCACGATCTGACGAGGCAAGACCCGTTCAAGCGGGAGCAGATTCGGCTCGGGCAGCAATTTGGCGGCTCGGTCGGGGGTCCACTCAGGAAAGACCGCACTTTCTTCTTTAGTGCGGCGGAATTTCAGCACAACACCAAGCCCGTGAAGGTTCTCTATAGTGAACTGGACATCCAGAATGTCCGGAACGCTCCGGGTGCCCAGTTGCTGCTGGGCGTGGCGCCGGAGGATCAACTCGAGGCGCTGAGCCTGTCAAAATCCATCGTCAACCGCGTCGATCATCACTTCGACGACAGAAACAGCATCACAGGCCGCCTTGATTTCACGCGAAACAAGGTGACGGACACAGCCGGCGCTTTCATCATGACGCAGGGGATCGGGTCCGATTCCACGACGAACCGCTCGGTCCAAAACGCATCACCGGTCAACAACCGCACTAACGTGACCGGGATGATGCAGCTCACGTCGGTCCTTTCAAATCGGCATGTCAATGAAGTGCGAATCGAGCTGGCAAACGAATACCGCCCCTGGGATCCCGGAACCGGGCCGGAGGTGACGGTGCGGAATGGCAGCCCGGTCCAGACCGTTGCGATCTATGGCCCGCAGGCCACAGGGCTTTCTTACGGGAATATCGGCTACAAGTTTACGGACCGGCGGTATCAGTTCATCGATAACTTCACGATCGTAACCGGCGCCCACACGATGAAGTTCGGCTTCGATTCCAACCGGGTAAACGGCCAGACCAGATTCAACCCCGGCTGGAACGGCACTTACCGATTCGACAGTCTCCAGTCGTTTGTGGATCGTCAGCCGGCCCAATACACGCAGTTCGCAGGCACGGGCGACTTGAATGCGACTATCCATCAGGTCGCGTTCTACCTCCAGGACGAATGGCGTGCGCTGCGGGGTTTCACCATCAGTCCCGGCTTGCGTTATGAAATGGCCAGGCTGCCTGACTACTATGCGCCGAGCGTTCCCGGCAATCGCTTTCCTCTGGCCACATCAATTCCGAATGACAAGGAACTCATTGCTCCACGACTCGGACTTGCATGGGACGTTCGCAACAACGCGAAGACTGTCATTCGAGCTGCGGCAGGCATGTTCTATGCCGCTCCCTACATGCCTTTGTTCGAGCAGGCGATGCTCAGCAACGGGGGTAATCCGGAACTCAGCAGCGGCGTCACCATCAATGGTGCGGCTAACGTCAGAAACGCTTTCCAGAGTGCCGGAATCAATCTGCCAACAGCTGACCTCAGCAAGCTTCCGGTCTTCACGGGTTCTCAGCTCAATCAACTGGTCGCTCCGGAAAATCGAATCGCGGGCCAGACTGTCTTTTTCTTTGATCCGAACTTCAGGCTTCCGCGATCCGTACAATTCCGCGGCGCCCTGGAACAGGAGATTGCACACGGCGTCACGGCTCAGTTCGATTACACGCAGATCAACGTGGCCCGGATAGACCGGGTTCGCAATCTCAATCTTTTGCCGCCGGCCCCGGATGCGACGGGCCGTCCGATCTACTCGAGCGGGAGG
>QHXD01000524.1 GCA_003223895.1 Acidobacteriota bacterium | reverse complement strand
ATGAATTTCTGCCGATCCGCAGACGGCATCGAAGAGAGCATCTTGTTCAGCTGATCTCTCTCTCGCTGTGATGAGTTCTCCAGCAGCCGATCAAGTTCCGGATTCTCTTTGATGTAGTCCTGTGCCGAGTAGAGGTTGAGTGAGGTACTCAAAAACAAGCCAAGACCGATAACGAGGAGCAGGGGACGTTCGATAAGATTTGGCATAACTATCGACCCAACCAATCGTGTTTACAACGTGTCAATCAGTTCTCCGGGCAGCGGCATTCCTCTGCAGTCGCGCACGCGCTGCTACGGAATTTCAAAATTGATCTCCCTTTCATCATGCTTCTTGCCAGGACCAGTGATCTCATGTTTGTAGATCAGGCGGTTGTCCTCAACGCGAATGCGCTCGGTAACTGTAAACTCGTGCCCTTTATGACGGCGGAGTGTCTCAGTCACGAATGTACCTCCGTCCCAATAGGTGAAGCTCGAAGATGCGGTTCCTCGCGAGGGGTCGTAGATGTGCATCCCCAGATAGTGTCTCATCCTACCTTCCGTCTCCTGCGCTGCACAAGAGCTGGATTGCTCATTTTTTGTCGACTTCATGAGGAACTGTGTCACAAGTCCTTTTCAAAAGCGGTTCGATTGAGGTGGATGTTTGATACGATTGCGCCGCATGTCTCAAGCGCGGGTTCGTACTCCGCTTCGATCTCAAAAGTATGATGCCGCGCAATGTTCAGGCATGAACCGATTATGATTCCGAAATCATTTGAAGGACGACCGACGTGATTCGACAATTCGCCGAGTGGCTCTCTCAAACGTCACTTAGCATCCTGATTCAGACCCACAACGCATGGGTCATTCCGACAATTCAGTCCATTCACATTATCGCCATTGGCGTCGTGCTGACATCCGTGCTGATGATCGACCTGCGTATCCTGGGATGGGCAGGACACGATCAAACGCTGCGCGAGACCACAGACCGGTTTGGCCCGTGGTTGTCATGGGCATTGCTGGTGTTGCTCGTTACGGGTATTTCGATGGTGATCGGCGAGCCTGTGCGGGCACTGCTGAGCCTCTCGTTCTGGCTCAAGATGTTTCTGGTGGCTGTGGGCACGCTTATCGCGGCCATCTTACAAATCACCCTGAAGAGCAACGAGCAGCATTGGGAGCAGACGCTGGTGAATCGCCGTAGTGTCAGATCGCTTGCAATCCTGACGCTGCTGATCTGGGTGGGCATCGTCATTCTGGGGCGTTTGATCGCCTATGACTATGTGTGGGGCAGTTGGTCACTCAAGCCGACAGCGTAATTTATTGGTACTTGACGGAATGGATATTACTGGCTTTCTGGCATCACTGGAATCATCGAGTCTCGCTACCGGAATTCGGGATTCGCTTTACGTGTTTCCGCTGATCGAATCCTTGCATGTCGTCGGACTGACCATGGTCTTTGGCACGATGCTGATCGTCGATCTCCGCTTGCTCGGGATTGCATCAATCCGGCGGCCGTTTACGAGCATTACATCCGATATCATGAAGTGGACGTGGGCGTCCTTTATTTGGACGGCCGCTACGGGCGTGTTGATGTTCGTTACGAATGCCAACGTCTATTATCACAATTTTTTTTTCCGGACCAAGATCGTGCTGCTCGCGCTTGCAGGAATAAACGTGCTGATATTTGAGCTCACCTCGGGCCGGACGGTGCATCGGTGGCATAAGGACGCGGCCGCGCCTCTGGCCGGTAGAACCGCCGCCATCCTGTCGCTCCTGTTATGGATTACGATCATCGTTATGGGCCGGTGGATCGGCTTCACCACATCGCAATCTAAAGCGCCGCTGGACCGCGATATCAACCTTGACGATCTTTTCACGCCACCTGCCAACGAAAGCGGCTCGCCCAAATAGCGACGAACCCGTCAGCTTAACTCGAATCGGAATATCTCCTACCCCCGATTATGCGGCCTATGCTTTAATCCTCCCACGGTAGGAGGGAAACAGATGACTGTAGTCCGTACGACGATAGGCATGACGGTTTTGTCGCTTGTAATGATTGCAGCGATGGCCCCTGTGGCGTCCGCGCAGCTGCAACCGCCTGAATTCCGGGGCCTGCGGGGCGCACCGTTTCCGTCGATGAATCCTCCGCCCGATGTGCGCAGTTACGGCGAGGGTCCGGCGTGGGATGGGAAGCCACCCGACGGCATACAGCCCCTGCCACTCGACATGTTCACGTCCAAGGATTTCTACAAAGACCGCGAGCTGTGGAAGGACCAGCGGTACTGGCGCTGCAACTCCCCGAGGCAGATTACCGATATGCGCAGCGGCGGGGCCGGTCAGAGCACGTCCGATCCGCGAATCGGGAGCAATCCTCCCATATCGGCCCGCTGGGGGGACTGCAAGATGGATTGGCCTCGCGAGAACATCGTGAGCCCCTATCCTTTCAAGACCGCGAAGGAACACTACCAGGCGCTGATGGCCGACGCGAAATCTCGAGGCGGCCCGACCAGGCATACTTACGAAACGATGCCCAAATGGGACGGCACGTACGGGGAGTATGTTCCGCAGGGACGGCGGGTCTGGAACTACTCTTGCGCCAATCAAGTCCCCACCTTATTGTCCTTGCTGACCCCTGAATACCAGCAGCGCATGGTGCGACAGATCTATCATGAGGGCGTCAACGCCGCCCACCAGTGGTCCGCTTCCTATTGCTGGCCCGAAGGGTTCATGCGGCAGTGGGCGACGGGCCCCAAGCCGAGCCGCATCATCGTGACACCGGAGATCGTGACGTTTATGGGCAGCGGCATATGGCGCATTGTCCAGCTCGACAAAGAGTCACCTCCGCGGGCCGATGTTCCGCAATGGTACGGAGATACGATCGGGTTCTGGGACAAAGACGCGCTGATTATGTGGACGTCCAACATTCAGGGCTGGAACCAGCATTCCAGTTGGGAGTGGAGCAATAAACTGGAGGCGATCGAGATCTTGACGCCCGTTCGCGACACCGCCGGCAAGTTCATCGGGATCGATTGGGAAGCGATATTTTACGATTCGGAAGCGCTCGCGCAGCCGGTCCGGACTCTCTGGCACAGGAATTATCAGCAGTCATGGGGTGCGGCCGGTCGGCTCGCATGGACGGAATGTACCCGGCCTCTTTACCCAGTCGATGGATTCGCAACCCAGGTTGCGCCGGGGCAGGTCATCGAGTACCGAGTCCCGGATATGCTCGATCGGCCGTGGGCAAAGATCTGGGCAGAGTACTTCGAGAAAAATATGGACCGGCCCAAAGAGGAACTTGATCTGGGTTTTAAATAATGAAGATGTGTAATGGAGGATTGGCAATGCATATCAAAAAGATCACAGCCGCGCCGGCGCGCATGGTTGCGATATTCGTCGTGATCTTGTCGGTGGGGCTTTTGACGCCGCCGGCGGATGCTCATCATTCGTACGCCATGTATGACGGAAGTGTATACCGGGTCTTTACGGGGGTAATCGTTCGCGTAATCCCCAA
>QHXD01000523.1 GCA_003223895.1 Acidobacteriota bacterium | reverse complement strand
ATTGATCTTGCCGTCTCCGAAATTGCCAACCAACAGGTCGGCAGCGAAGCCTCCGAAGCCGGCAGGGGGCAATCACGACGCCCCAGGGTAGGTTCAGCCGCGGTCCACCGGCGGCGATCAATTCCTTAATAAAGGTGCCATTCATGTCGAAAATGCTGACGGCGCCCTTGTTTTGTTGGAAGTTCGCATACTCGACGTAAAGCTGCCCGCTAATCGCCTGGACGTTGTACGGCACATATCCTGCCGGGATACTCGGGTCCTTGAAAGCGCCCGAAAGGGTGGTGTGCGTGAAGGTCGAATCAAATACTTCGATGCTCCCGGTTCCAGCGCTGTTCGCGGCATAAAGAAAATAACCGGAGCCATTGTTCGCGAGAGCCAGCCCGGTAAAGCTCATGTACGGCACCGTCGCGACTTGTTCCGCAGTAGGGCCACTGTCGGTGTTCCAGGCATAAATAGACCCCGCCATTTCGCGGGCTTCCCGTTACTGAGGAGAAATCCCGTGGTCGGATTCTGAACCTGGCCCGTCGGTCCGCCGGGGATGCCGGCGACCAATGAAACTACCGTACTTCCCGTTCCCGAATACAACGTCGTGGTGTTCGAAGCCGCATTGGATACCCAGAAGGGACTGACCGTCGAAAATGAAACGCCCCAAGGATTCCTGAGATTGGGATCTGTGCTTTGAGCAATGCCCGGAATGTCGGACACAAGATTCGTCTGCAAATACAGGCTGTTGCTTCCCCAGCCTTGAGGCGCCTCGAAAAAGAAAACGAGAGCGCATAGAATGACACCACCAACCGATCGAGCAGAAACCGACTTCATCAGTCTTCTCCTTCCTTTTACGAATGGCGTTAGTAGAACGACGGCACGGACTAAAACACGATTCTGGCGACGATCGTCATCGTGCGCGGATTACTCGTATAGAAGTGATCGAACCTGCCGAATTCCGGGTTTCCTGTCAGTAAGAAACTTCGCGTATTGTTGAACTGGTTCGGAAACACGTCATTGAGCAAGTCCCCGGTCCATTGCGGATGGTTGAAGATATTGAACGCCTGACCCGCAATTTCGAAGCGTGTTCCCTCGGTTATGGGGAAACGCTTCATCAATTGCACATCCACGTTGTCCGTTCGACGAAGAGGAATCGTGTTTCTTCCGGAATTGGAGTAAGCCCCCAGACCGGCCTGGATGTAGCGAGCATTGGGATTGTTCGCGACGTAAGCGACGATTGCTGCGTTTCCGGAAGCAACGGCCTGGCCGGCCCTGTTGATGGGTGTCACGCCGCTTGCCAGGAATGCCGACCCCGTGGGATTCACCACCGCGCGATCTCCCGCACTGTCGTTGTTCAGGTTTGAATCGATGCCGCTCTGGACTGTCGCATACTCGGGAGACTGGAATGTGTATGAGCCCGTGATATTCCAGTTGCCCACCACGTTCTTCATGAACCAGCGGCCATTGGCAAACGGCTTGAAGTCATAAACGGGAGCAAGTGTAAATCGCAGGCGGCGATCCAGAGCCGAAGATGACCAGTCGTTGCGGAGGTTGCGGAAATCCTGTCCGCGCCTTGGCGTCAGCACGGTCTGGTATACCGCTTGACCAATTGCAGAGCCAAACCGTTGTACTTGGAATTCCCCTCCGGCATAACCCCTGTAATCGTGCTGGGAAATCCATACCGGCCATGGCTGTTGGAACCAAAACCACCCGTAAAGGCTTTCAATGCACTCCTTATGTCTCCAAGAGTAAGGGGCAGTCGTGCGAGAGTCGCAGCGCTGGGAGTTGAAAGGTAAGTTGGGATGCTGAAGGTTTGGCTTACAACTGTGACTCTGTTGATCTGGTCTTGCACAAAAAGATGAACTCCTTTCGTGCCAATATAGCGAGCTTCAACCGTATAGTTGTTGCCGAAGCTGCGCTGCACACTCAACGTGTAGTTGATCGAATACGGCCGGATCTGTTCGTTGGGCATGAGCGCAGAGACCGCCGCTCGCGCGGCGACCGGATCGGTCGTGAGAACGACGTTATTTGAAGGAGGTAGCCCGCCACCAGCCAGGAATCCCGGTATCTGTACGTTAAGATTGACATCCTCTGTTTGCTGGAAATATGCCGGCTTCGAGTTGATGTTCAGGTTGTTGTACGTTAGGTCGTAATTGACACTGAAGCCGCCGCGGATGGCCCAGTTATTGGCATTGCCCGGAGACCATGCGAATCCGACCCTCGGAGCAAAATTCGTCTTCTGCGGCGCAGGCTCCCGGAATGTGATTACCTCGGGAACGTCGGCCGGGCTGCTGAACTTTTGATAGCGCGTCACCACCGGCACCGTCATGTATTCATAACGAAGGCCGAGATTAAAAGTGAGGTTAGGCCGCACCAGAAAGTCATCGTTCACATACATGCTATGGAAGAGATATCCCGCCGGAATTCCACCTTGAACGCCGACGCTCCGCTCGCCCAGGACATCGGGGCTCAAGTCGTGCAAGTAGAAATCGAGCATCGAGTACTCGTAGTCTCCGCGCGCACGCTGAATGAAGGAGTTGCTCGCAATCACATCCATGAATTGATATCCAGCTTTGATCGTGTGATGTGCGAACGTCTTTGTGAAATTGTCGGTTCCCTGCAGTTGCCCCTGAATATAACCCTGAGGGGTGCTGGAGTCGGGACCGACTTGAAGATTCAGGTCATCAAATGTCAGGTTTGGAAACTGATCGAGGCCGCGAAATGTGAAGTTTCCTATCGGATAGTTGTTGTTCTTTCGGCTATAGGAAACCCGGAATTCGTTGAGCGCTGTCGGTGAGAACGAATGGAACTCCGAAAGCGAAAACAGATGCCGGTTGTCCGGGATCAACGTGTAAAAAATCGGCAACTGGGCGTTGGTATCAATTCCTGTATACCGATTGTAGATATAACGGCCGCGGACTTTGTCCGCCTCGCGGGCATCCCAGTCAACCGCCACAACTACATTATGCTTATTGACGTAGGACGGGCCCGAAACGGAAACCAGCCCAACTGGAATCGACACGCCGCCTACAGTAATCGGTGGCGCGTTAGCTACCGGAGCGGCAGCCAGGTACTGCTGCAGCACTCCCAGATTGGTCTTGCTGATTCCCGGCAGCGACGCGATAGTGGCGTAGCCTGCTGCAGTGGGCGCCACGATCGGCGCTCCGGGAGTGGAGGCCTGGCCAAGAGGGGAATATTCATAATCTCCAAAATAGAACAGCTTGTTCTTGATGATAGGTCCGCCGATCGTCCCTCCGACGCGGTTGTAATCGAACCTCGGAGTGGAGGTAAATCCCTGTAATGCCTGTTTGGAATCGAGGGCATTCAGGTTCCGGTTGTTGAAGTACTCGTAGACAGAACCATGTAAATTGTTCGTGCCGCTATTTACTACGATGTTGAAAATGCCGCCGGAAGCTCCGCCGAATTCCGGACTAAACTGGTTTTCGAGTATGGAAAATTGAGCGACGGCGTCGTTAGGAACAAGCACCGTCGGTCCGGTCACGTCGTGGCGATTATTGTCGACGCCGTCGATATTAAAGCTGTTGTTGGTTGGGCGTTGGCCGCCAACCGACGGTCCTTCTCCGTATCCCACGCCGCCGCTCTGCGTGACGCCGGGCGCGAGCAAACTCAGGTTTAACACGCCTGTGTCATTCAGGTAATTGCCGGCCGAGGGTAGATTCACCGCCATGTCGGCTTTGAATGTGTTCTCCAGTTGAGATGTCGACGAGTCAATCAACGGCGGCGCCTCCTCAACTGATACAGACACGGTAACGGAAGCTACTTGCAAGGTAACATTCACCGCGGAGGTCCGGTTCAATTCCACAAGAACACTAGTCAGTTTTTGTGGTGTCATGCCGGCGGCCATGACCTCCAACTCGTACGTGCCAACCGGTACATTGTTTATCCGGTATTCACCGCGGGAATTCGTCATTGTTGTATACGCGACTCCAGTCGCTGCGTTCGTCGCCTTTACAGCAGCGTTGGGAATAACGGCTTGCGTGGCATCGGTAACAGTACCGACAATATTGCCGTCAGTTGCCTGCCCACTCAGGCGAGGCGCCAAACCGATCAGCGCGAATATCACCAGCCCTATAAGGCCGCTCGACTTCGTTTTAGAAAACACTGAGACCCTCCTTCTCTCCTTCTCTGCAACTCGGACAATGATCATGTGCACACGCCCGACCATTTTGCGGGCAAGTACTTAGCTGCGAGAACCCTTTCAAACCCGCGCCTTACCTTCCAGCACAGCTAGCGGATCAGTTGCTATCGCGACACCGCGTTGCTATACCGACACGAACTACCCTGCGGTCACGTGCTGAGCGCTGAGAGTTCCTCTTAGCAGGGAGGGATGGGATGCCCTCACAGTCCTGGTTGGACAAATGCTCTGACACGAGCATGACTACAAGGATTGCCACCAAGGAAGATCTCAATTTCAACAGAATTGTGTCGAAGCAGTTCGATCGGGCGGCGCAATATTTGAAGATTCATCCTGCTCTTCTCAGCCAGATCAAGGCCTGCAATAACGTTTACTACTTCCAATTCCCCGTCAGATTCGGTGGCGACAAGTATGAAATCTTCGAGGGCTGGCGCGCCGAGCACAGCCAGCACAAGAAGCCCGTCAAAGGCGGACTACGTTACAGCGAGCTTGTGAACCAGGACGAAATCATGGCTTTGGCGGCGCTGATGACCTACAAATGTGCGATCGTGGACGTCCCTTTTGGCGGCTCGAAGGGCGGCGTCCGTTTCAATCCGAAGAGGTACAGTGATGAACAAATCGAAAAAATCACGAGACGATTCACCGCCGAATTGATCCGTAAAGAATATTTAGGACCGGGAGAAAACGTGCCGGGCCCCGATGTCGGTACGGGTGAACGTGAAATGGCCTGGATCGCTGATACATACGACGCCTTTAACCCGGGAGGGATCGATAATTTTGCTTGTGTCACCGGCAAACCTGTTGGCCAGGGAGGTATTCATGGGCGCCGCGAAGCCACTGGCCGTGGTGTCCAATACGGAATCCGGGAAGCTTTTCAATATGCCGAAGACTTGAAGAAACTGGGACTGACGCCAGGCATGGAGGGCAAAACGATCGTATTCCAGGGATTTGGAAACGTCGGCTACTACGCCGCGAAATTCCTTTCCGAAGAAGATGGGTGCAAAGTGATTGGCATCGGCGAGTGGGATGCCGCTGTATATAACCCTGACGGATTGCCGATCGAAGAACTGAACGAATTCCGGAAAGAAACCGGCTCTATCAAGAATTTTCCGGGGGCGAGTTCGCTTCCAGGTACCGATTCGATTTGGGACATACCCTGCGATAT
>QHXD01000522.1:4084-4582 GCA_003223895.1 Acidobacteriota bacterium | reverse complement strand
AGCACAATGGCATGCGTCCGGCTCGCGGCAAGGAACACACCCATCAGCGCAGCCATCATTCCGCCCAGCATTAGATTTCTGCGCCAGGTCCGGCTTTCGCGGATCCATGCCCCCAGCAAAAAAGGCACGGTCATGACCATGGTTCCCGCATACACATGAGCGTTGATGAAGAATGCTGGAATGCGAAAAGCCGTATAACCGGCGACATCTCTGCTTCTGTAGATCAACTCAGTGACCTGGTTTCTCGGAAAGAACAGTTCCAGACCAACAAAATATTCGGTCGTGGCCAATGCCAGGGCGCTAAGGTTCAGCACCGCCAGAACCAGGGCAAGCTCGTCCACTACTTCCGCCTTCAAGCGAGCTCCGATCAGCAGGAAAGGCAGGAGGAACGTATTTGCCCGAAGGCCGACCAGTTGAATCAGAGGATATTGGACGGGAACCACCGTAAGAATCACGGGCCACAAAATTAAGGCTGCAACCCAGAGTCGCAAACCATCG
>QHXD01000522.1:329-4065 GCA_003223895.1 Acidobacteriota bacterium | reverse complement strand
AAATAGCTGGCGTACAGGCCGAGCACAGACGCGTCCCAGATCAAGAACGAGAAGGTATCCAGAATGTTCGCTTTCAAAACACCAAAGACGTAACCCAGCCCAATGCAGGCGGCCAGGCCCCAGACCAGCGACCGGCGAGTCAGCGTAAAGGTCACAACGAAACATAAAAGGCAAATCAGAAGCGACGTCATGGCTTAATGCTCTGAAGCGAAATTACTCCGGTGAGGATGCTGGAGAGTTCTTTGATGCGAATCGTAGGATCGCAGAGCTCTATCGCGCAAGCCGGCCCGCCTTGTCCGAGCCTGCGCCGGAGATCCGGTTTTTCGATCAATTGCTGCAGCTTCTGAGCGATTTCTTCTGTGTTGCCGGGGCGTACGAGCAAACCGCACGTCTCGTTGATGATTTCAGTCGCGCCGCCCATACCTGCGGCGACTACGGGCAGCCCGGCGGCTAGAGCCTCAACAAAACAGATGCCGAAGGGTTCGGGTCCGAGGTTTGGCTGACAGAAAATGTCGGCCGCTCCGAGCAGTCTTTGCACGTCATTGCGCTCATTCAAAAATCGAACGCGTTCCGCAATTCCGAGCCGTAGAGTTGCCTCGCGGAGCTCCTCGAAATATTGTTGCTCTTCCGGGCGTTGAGGCCCGCCGACGAACCAGCAGATCCAGTCGGGTATCGCTTTCAACTTGCTAAGCGCCTCGAGGTGCGGGAGTTGGCCTTTCCAGCGCTCCATTCGGCTGACCTGCACAATCACGATCGCATTGCCGGGAGTATTCAACTCGGCCCGGAGGGTAGTTCGGTCCGACGAGGAAAGCCGTACGGACTTCAACTCGAGAGGATAGTACAGGACGTTCATCGATGCCTTCGGGTACACAGCTGCAGCACCGTTTGCCGTGAAACGGCTATTGCAGAGGACCATGTCCGGATCCATTCTTCGCGCCCATCGTTCGGACCAGTGCTTGCCGGCCGTCGTTCCGTGAACCCATACCACCGAGGGCTTCCGCGCCGTCCTGCCGACCGGAGCGAATATCGCGTGCGACCAGGCGGAATGGAACACGAGGGCATCATAGGCTCCTCTGGCGAGCAGTTTCCGGAGCTCGCGCCGGCCACGGAGTACCGTCAAAGGCCTGCTCACGCGAACCGGGCCGATGGAGTGGGGACGTGGACCAATACTTGCCAGTTCGCGGCTCAACCGGCCCTCGAAGCATAAGGCGAATTGCTGCTGCATGTCGGGGCAGACGTCCTGGCGCCGGGCCAGCGTGGTCAGGACCGTTTCAACCCCGCCGTAGAGATTCCCGCTATGAACGTGAAGTATGCGCATCAATTCCATGCTCCTGCGAGCCTTCGGTAAATGCGGGCAAACTCGCCTGCGAATCTCGTGCGGCTGAAGCGTTCTTCGGCGGTGCGGCGGGCAGCCTCGCCAAGCTGAGCGCGCAGCAGAGGAGACCCTGCCAGTTCCTGGATTCGCGCGGCGAGAGCCCCGGCATCGCCCGGTTCGTGAGTGAGAGCGTTCACTCGATCGTGGACGAGTTCCGATGCTCCTCCGGAATTGCTGACGATGACCGCTTTGCCGCAGGCCATGGCTTCGACGATCACGAGTCCGAAAGGCTCCGGCTTCGTGCTGGCATGCACGACGATGTCGAGTGATCGTATGGCAGCCGCAGGATCATCGATGAAGCCGGTGAAACCCACTTTGTCGTTGACTCCGAGAGTACGTGCCAGGTTCTGGAGCTCGGTCAGCGTATGCTGGCTGCCGTTCGTCTGGTAAATTGGCCCGCCCACGACGTAGCCGCGGAATGGCGTCTCCGGACCGAGCATGGAAAGGGCCCGTAAAAAAACTTCATGACCTTTCCAGCGAGCGAAAGTTGCCAGGAATCCCACGCGGATGGCGCCTTTGTCCAGCGGTGGCAAACCGGCCGCTCGATCCAGATCGAGAGAGGGGCCGTTCGGAGCGAATGCTTCCGTATCGATGCCGTTATAAATCGCCTCGACGTTCAGGCTGGGCGCGAATGCGGACCGCAAGTCTTCGGCGACGCTGTTGGAGTTCGCTACGGCAGTGGAACATTGGGATGCGCAGAACCGAAGCAGGGGGGCGGTCACCGGCCGTTCGCGAACATAGTCATGGACATGCCAGACCACCGGTACGTCCGGCAGCGGCGCATACGCCGAAAGTAAATGCATCTTGAAGCCATTGGAGTGCACAACATGGGGACTGAACTCGCGAACGGCCCGGCGTAATTGGCCGAGATACGCGGGCGCTTGTACACCGCCGGAAAGCAAACTCGCCAGAAATGCCGGCCGTCGGACCCCGGTTCCGGTCGCGGAACCGGCGCCGGCGTCACCCAGTTGTTGAATCGCGCGAGGAAATGGAATGACTCCCGCCGAAACTCCCATGGCTTCTGCTCGCGATAAGAGCGGGCCTTCGGCCCCCGCAATGAGCGATAGCGTCCATTGGGGCTCCGCCGCACGCAGCGCGGCCAGCAGGTGCAACAGTGAAGCCTCGGCGCCGCCGATGGTTCCATTTGGATTCAAATATAGGATTCTCATATCGGCGCCAGCAGACCAGCCTTCCGTTCACTTCTTGGCGTAGTACGTGTAGTAGCCGTCGTAATAGTGAGAGTAGTGGCCTTGGTTGTGTTCCCTGGGATCCCACATATTGAGGATCGTGCCCAGCACGCGTGAGCGATCCTCTGAAAATTGACGGCACGCTGCCATTGCCATATCACGTGTTGTCTCCGCGGAACGTACTACAAAGATAACACCATCCGAGAGCCGCGCAAGAACGCGGGCGTCGGCAATCTGCGATACGGGCGGGGCATCGATGAGCACGACGTCGAACTCTTTCCGGACGCGCCGGAGCAGGTCGGGCAGCCGTTTGGAGTGCAGAAGGTGGACACTGCTCTCGCGTCCGCTTCCGCTGCCCGTGATGTAGACATTCGGAACGACCGTTTGCTGGACCAGCATTTCCAGCGGGTACTCCTGGATTTCGATGTCTGCCTGCAGGATGTCTGTCAGTCCCCAGCGATTGTCCATCTCAAAAACCGTATGCAGGTGCGGCCTGCGAAGGTCCGCGTCGATCAGAAGAATCCGCCTCTTCGTCTCAGCGAGCGCGACCGCCAGATTCGAAGCAATCGTGCTCTTTCCATCCCGTGGGCTGGTACTTGTGATGACGAGGACGTGAGGAGGCGCTCCATTCGGTTCAGAGAACAGCAGCGAAGCAGCGGTTGTCCTGAAACATTCGGCGAACAGCGAGGACCGTTTCTCCCACGTCATCAGTTCCACGCGCTTTGGAGCTCTGTTTTCACCCGCGTACTTGCGGACGGCTTTCGAGAAACTGCCGTTGCCGGCCGGCTTGCCTAATTGAATCAGACTCTGCAAAGAGGGAATGTGTTTGGATCTACCCGGCCTTCCCAGAGTCGAGTCGGCCTCAGCCGAAAGTATGACACCAAGTTCGCGCACTTTCAGATAAGTCGGCGCCTCGCCTGGCGACTGTATTGTCCGGTCCACGCGCGCCTGCCGCACGATCAGCAGGATGCTCAAAAACACGCCAGTGGCAAGGCCGAGCATCGTGTACATGTAGATATCCGGCTTGTAGGGCGCCCCGGGAGGCGTAGCGGGATCGACCACGCGCACGTTGTTCGCCGTGATCGCGGAAGCGATGGAATACTCTTTCACCTTCTGCATCATTGCTTCATACAATTGCCGGCTGGTTTCCACTTCGCGTTTCAAGATTCCATAG
>QHXD01000522.1:0-309 GCA_003223895.1 Acidobacteriota bacterium | reverse complement strand
GTATAAGCACGCGATAGCAGCTCCTCGCGTCGTTTGGCGTCATCGTATTCGTTTGAGATTCGCTTGATGATGTTCGCGCGTTCGCGATCGAACACACTCTTGAGTTCGTCGATCTGGGCTTGAAGCCGTTGAACCCGGTAATGCTCGGGTGTGAGTGATATGTTCAGATCAGCCAATTGGCTGTGCATATCGGCGAGCTTCGACTGAAGATTACGAAGCGAGACATCGTCAAGCACCTGAGGCAACGATTCCGGCGGAGCAGAGGCTGCTATTTCGAATTTGGATTGCTTGGTTACGCGATCGGCCTGC
>QHXD01000518.1 GCA_003223895.1 Acidobacteriota bacterium | reverse complement strand
CGCGGTCTCGACGATTTTCGCTTTCTTGACAAGAGTGCGATTAGTTTCGGGGCCGAGTATCGCTTCCGTGTATGGACGCACATGGATTGGGGCTTTTTCGTGGACGAGGGACAAGTAGCGGCACAGCCGGGCGACTTCGGCTGGAGCCGATTCCATACCGGTTACGGTGTTCGTTCTGTCTTCCTGCCAAAGCCGAATTATCCGGTCTCCATTGATCTCGGCCACAGCCGGGAAAAGTGGATCTTGTCTTTCAACCTCAACAGGAACTTTTAGTCGAGTATTTGAATGCACTTTCGCGCCAGATCATCTTTACTTCTCATTGCAACCACACTGGCTGCCCTCGTTTCCTACGCGCAAGTCCGGCCGGCCCCGAAGGTCCTCTGGCTCGACTTCGACATGAAAAATATACCGGAACCGAAGGAACGTCCTTCGAGCGTCTACGATTACTTCTTCAAAAACCAGGTCGTTGAACAGACAAAACAGAATTTGGATCTTCCACGTTATCTTCGCTCCGCGGCGGGACATCCGAAGCCGGCAGCAAACGTCAACGCGGTGGACGAGGTGCCCGATTCGAGCTGGTACACGAACCGTCATCATCTTCACAGGATGACGATTGACGATCTCATGCGCGGGCCGAATCAGCGTGGCAGCCCGGACTTCGCAGGGGCTGTTATAACAAAAGCCAAGACAAAGGGAGTTACTCCCGGTCTTCAGCTCAAAGACAGCAAGGGCGACTCCTACATCATCAAGTTTGATAACAAAAAGTATCCGGAACTCCAATCGGGCGCCGAGATGATTTCCACAAAGATCCTCTACGCAGCCGGTTACAACGTCCCGGAAAACCATCTTGCCTACCTTGATGCAAAACTCCTGCGCATCGGAGAAGACGTCAAGATCAAAGATGAAAACGGGAAAATGCGCTCGTTGACGCGAGAGGATCTGGACGAGATGTCAGAGCGTGTCGCGAGAATGCCCGACGGCCGTATCCGCGTCCTCGCCAGCAAGCTCATTCCCGGCAAGCCCAAAGGGCCATTTCCCCAAATCGGATTGCGCCGCGACGACCCGAATGATTGGATACCGCACGAGCACCGGCGCGAACTTCGAGGACTCCGGGTGATCGCATCGTGGATCAATCACTGGGACATGAAGGAAGACAACGGACTCGACACCTACGTGGAAGAGAATGGCCGCAAATTTCTCCGGCATTACTTGATTGATTTCGGATCGACTCTTGGCGCCGGGAAGGATCCAGCCGAGTACTTTCATGGCCGGGCGTACCTCATCGACACGAAGAGCATCCTGAAAGAGCTGTTCACGCTCGGTTTGTACGAATCCCCTTACGAAAAAGAAGGGATCGTGATTTCTCCCGCGGCCGGTATGTTTACATCGGACGATTTTCATCCGGAGGGTTGGGTATCGACCTACCCCGTGCTGCCATTCGACAACATGACGGATCAAGACGCGTACTGGGCTATGCGAATTGTATTGTCATTTACCGAGCCCGAGCTTCGCAGCATTGTCGAGACGGCGTCGTACAGCGATCCCAAGGATACGGACTACGTCCTGAGAACTCTTCTGGAACGAAGATCCATCCTGGCCCGCCACTGGCTGCCGAAGGTGGATGCGCTTTCAGATTTTTCCGTTCGACCGCTGGATGGAGGGATCGCTCTCGCCTTCCGCGACGTCATGATCGATTCAAAGACGCAGGATCCTGATTCGACCAGTTACTCATACCAGGTAAAGGGGGAACGCTATACATCCGAAATGAAAACGACTCGGAACCGTTCGATTGCCGTGGACCGCGCCACTCTGACCGCAGCGATCGAACACGGTGGCCCGGATGGGTTAGTTGAGGTCACGATCTGGACCAATCGTCAGGGTTCGAGTTCCGGTCCCGTGAAAGTCTATTTTGATTGGAGTCCTGCTCGCGACTCGTTCGCCATCCGGCGAATTTCTCGCGGTTGAGCAGAAAGAGGGTCCGCGTGTTCGCAATTGTACCTTGCGTATTAGTAGTGCTATTGGCCGGGGCTCCGCAGCGCGGCCAGCTGGATACCAAGGATCCTGCAATAAAAGAATTCAATGAACATGTGCAGAAGTATATGGATCTTCACAAAAAGATCGAACGTTCGCTGCCGCCTCTCGATAAGAAGGAATCGGATCCTGCGAAGATCGTGAACCATCAAAAGGCGCTGTCGGTGGCGATACGTGCGGCGCGCCCTGAGGCGGTTCGCGGGGACATTTTCCGGCCAGACGTTCAGCCGGTCTTTTTGATGATCATCAAGGAACAACTTTCATCCGGCAAGGGAGCAACGGCACGGGCGATGATTCTCGGAGATGGAAATCCGAAGAGTCCCGAATCGCCGGCCAAGGTCGATCTAAGTGTCAATGCCGAGTACCCGGCCAAAGCGCCGCTATCCACGGTTCCTCCGTCCGTATTGCTCAGCCTGCCACGGTTGCCGGATGGACTGGAGTACCGTTTCGTTGGGCGACATTTGATTTTGTACGACGGCCCTGCGAATTTGATCGTCGATGTCCTGCCGGATGCCATTCGCTAAGGTTCGAATCGAGGTAGTCTGATGCGCAAGTTCAAGATTCCTCTCTCGGTCGTCATCCTGTTTGCAGCATTTCTGAGCCATGCACAGGAAATCCGTCTTCCCCTTGAAAACGATTCTTTACGTTTCGCAGTCATTGGAGACAACGGAACAGGGGATAAGCCGGAATATGATATCGGCGGCAAGCTCACCGCGGTACACGCGATGTGGCCGTTCGATTTTGTTCTGATGATGGGGGACAATCTCTACGGCGGCGAGGCTCCCAGAGACTTCCAGAATAAGTTCGAGAAGCCTTACCAGGCGCTGCTTTCGTCAGGTGTGAAGTTTTACGCCACGCTTGGGAATCACGATGATCCGGCCCGTCAGGTTCCTTACAAACCATTCAACATGGGTGGAAAGCATTACTACACATTCAAGCCGAAGGAAGGCGTTCGCTTCTTTTCACTCGACAGCAATTACATGGATAAGACCCAGCTTGACTGGTTCGAAAAAGAACTCAAGTCGTCGGGCAGTGAATGGAAGATCGTTTTCTTCCATCACCCCATTTACTCATCGGGACTGAGGCATGGCTCGAATCTGGAGCTCCGCTCCGTTCTCGAGCCGCTCATGGTGAAATACGGCGTGGACGTCGTAATGAGCGGGCACGAGCATTTTTATGAACGGATAAAGGCGCAAAAGAACATCCGGTATTTCATCGTGGGCTCCAGCGGACAACTTCGCAAAAGAAATATCGGAAAGACGGCGCTGACCGACAAAGGGTTCGACCAGGACAACGTTTTTATGCTCGCCATGATCGCGGGAGACGCCATGTCGTTCCAGGTGATTTCGCGAGCGGGACAAACCCTGAATACCGGCGGAGTCATGTGGGAGTAAAGTTCAGCTAAGTTAGGAGGGGTAGCTGCGCCATTAAGAAAAGGTCCCGTTCCGAAACGGCGCAGACGGGGTGGTTCCCTTACTCAAACGCAGGATGGTCGAGCGTATCTCTTCAAGAACAGCCTCGAGATTCTCGAACACCCATTTATTCTCAAACCGGATCACTGTTACATTGAATCGCTTCAGGAACTCCGACCTTTCTGTATCCAAGTCCGCTCCGATCTCAGTCATGTGGCCCGCTCCATCGAGTTCAACAGCCAGACGACATTCCGGACAAAAAAAGTCGACAATGTACGGACCTATGCTGTGTTGTCGTCGGAACTTCTTTCCTTCGAGTCTAGAGTCCTTCAGGCGTGTCCATAGGAAAGCTTCCGCAGGCGTTAGATTTCGACGGAGTTCCTTGCGCCGGCCATTTGAAGATTCCAGGTTGTGAATCAGACGGCGGTTTTTCATGCCGAGAGATACAGCAAACTCCCCTCCTAACTTAGGAGGGGAGTTTCAAAACCGCTCAGTTCTGGCTCGTCGCCGCCGGGATCGGCATTTTCCCATCCAGCACGAATGTGTAAAGCCTGGGCAAAACAGGAGGCGCAGGGGGCTGTGCCGGTGCCGCGGCGTTTGCGCCTCCGCCACCTCCACCCCGGGGAGGAA
>QHXD01000517.1 GCA_003223895.1 Acidobacteriota bacterium | reverse complement strand
CCACATAAAGCTGGCCGGTGAGCCGGTCGAACGAAAAGCGCCATGGATTTCGCATGCCGTAAGCGAAGACTTCATCGCGTCCGGCCCGGCCGACGAACGGATTCGATGACGGCGGAGTTCCAATGTGATCGACATCGATTCGAAGTATCTTGCCAAGAAGTTCTTCGATGTTCTGGGCGCGGTTCTGCGGATCGTTGCCCGAACCCCCGTCACCCATTCCGATATAGAGGAAGCCGTCAGGTCCGAACTCCACCATGCCGCCATTATGGTTCTCGTAAGGCTGTGGAATCGTGAGCAGAATGTTTTCGGTGGTGTCTGCCACGTTAGGATTACCCGTCGATACCCGGTATTCGGCGATGATCGTCGCGCCATCGGACCGGCGGGTGTAGTCCACATAGAAACGCCGATTCGTTGAGAACTGGGGATGGAACGCCAGGCCCAGCAGCCCTCGTTCACCGCCGGATAGAACCCGGCTGCTGATGTCGAGGAATAACGACGTGGTGCTTGCGCCCGGCTGAAGCACTCGGATCCGTCCCGGCTGTTCGATGATGAACCGCCGGTTCGTCCCATCCTTCGCATTCGTGAAGTACAACGGCTGGTTTAGACCGCTGATCACCGGCTGCAGCACCAATCGCGTCGTCTGCGCCGACGAGACAGTCGCGAGACACAGAGATAAAACTGCCGCTCCCCAAATTCGAAATCCATGCAGTTGGCCCAAACTCCCTCCCTTGTTATGAAGAATCAGAGGAAATAGCCGCGAATTACGCGGCTATTTCCTTTGATTGTTTCTGCGTGACCAAAAACATTCTAGCGAACCGGCAAACTCAACGGCTGTCCTGATGAAGCGAAAAACCGAAGCGAACCGGAAGAGGATTGGTCCGCAGACCCGTTGAAGAGAATGAACTGTGTTGTGTATCCGCTGCCATCGGCGAAGTGCGGAAAGAATTGTTCGCTGCCGGAAGCGGGCGTGCTTTCGCTGTTCGGCTGCGTTGTCGTGATCAGGAAATCGCCTCGCTCGTTGTAGCGGCCGCGCAGACCAACCACCGAAATGCCTGCGGGAGATGCCGTCGATACGCGCATCACTCCCTGGAAAGGGATTGGCAGGGTTGTGAAGCCGGCAATCTGCCTCAGAAACTTCGCGATGATACCGTTGGCCGGGACTGTCTCGACGCCGGTCAAACCTGTAGATGTTCCCGAAAGCGTTGTGAGTTCGAAATTCACCGTCACGGAACTCGACGAGGAATTCGCGATCGCAATTCCCGTCTCAGCCGAACCGGCTTGCTGCGCGCTGAAGTTTCCGGATGATTCGGCATAAAGCCGCCATGCCATGCTCGCACGGAACGCAGGCACGCCGGCTTCTGTCACGGTAATCCCACTTTTCCGGTAACTGAAGATACCCAGACCCGAAGGCGCGCGGTTCGTCGCGTTCGGAACCATTCGGACGAATCCCGTTCGAATCGGACTGGTGGTTCCGGCGGTGCGGAGCTTGTTGGAACTTCGCGCGGGAATGGAATACGTGAACGACGTTCCGGTCTGGGCGGCGATCGTGACCGTGTCTGTAAACTGAATCGATCCGGCCATGGCGTCGTCTGTTGGGTTGACCATGACGATCTGCGTCGTCCAACCGTCTCCGTCGGCGAAGTACGGGAACACCAGGGTGTCCGTACCTGCTGCGACTGAAAGATCGGCAACCGGGAGCGTAGTCATCAGAAACTCGCCACGCTCGTTTGTCAGGCCGCGTATGGCAATGGCTGCCACCGGCGCAGAAGCCGTGAAAGTGAAGGTGCCGTTCACCGTTGGTCCACTGTTGAAAGGCGGATCGGTGAGGAAATGCGCTGTCTGAGAGTTTGCGGCGAGGGTAGTTGAACCGCTGCCGAAATTCGCGCCGCTCTCGTTCGTGAAGTAGAAATTCAACGTTACGGCCGAACTGTTCGGATTCACCAGGGCGAGGCCGGTATTGACGGTGCCTGAAATTTCTGCGTAGATGCGTCCCGAGGAGATCGGTGAAGAAGCCGGGACGGCCGCCTCGCTGAGCAGTATTCCCGCGGGCCTGTAGCTGAAGATTGCCAACCCCGAAGGTCCGGCGCTGCCCGTAGCGGGCTGAATGCGCGCGTAGCCGGTGGCAATGCCGGTGGAGCCCCCGAGCGAAGTGATAGACCTTCCTGCGCGCACCGCAATGGAATAGGCAATGTTGCTGGTGTCCGCAATCTTCGCCACAAACGCATCGAGCATGCCGGGACGAGCCGAGGTGACGGACAGTGTCGCCGAAAGGTTGCCGGATCCTGTCTGCCCGACAACGTAAGCGTTGCCGCTCGAGTCCACGGCGATGCCCCTTCCGAAATCGTTGCTGTCTCCACCCAGATACGAGGCGTAGGCTTGCACTGTCGCCGAGGAGTCCAATTTGGCAACGAACGCATCAGACACAGCACCCGAGCCGCCGCCGAAGCCCGATTGCAATGAGCTCACCACGGGAAAATTCGTGGAACTCGTGGTGCCGGCCACGTAGATGTTGCCGGACGAATCGATGGCGATGGCGTTTGCCTCATCGTCGCGATATCCCCCTAGGTAAGTCGAGAACGTCAGGCTGCCCACCGCGTTCCACTTCGCCACAAACGCATCCGAGCCGCCCACCGATGCCGCGTAAACAACGTTCGACGTGGTTTTATCCACCACCAGAGAGGTCAGACGTGCTGAATAGAGTCCCGTTCCAGTCCACGCAATTCCGTTAGAGCTCTTGTAGACCCGGCCCGCATTCGCTTCACCGACACCGGCATAAAACGTACCCGTCGTGGCATCGATCGTGATTGCCGTCACTCCGCTCGCGCCCGGCAAACCCCCGCTGGCAGGGAACCAGAAATTGCCGCCGTTTGTACTGCGGAAGACTCCGAAGGTGTTTGTTCCGGCAAACAGCAGGTTGGGATTCCTGGGATCGAGGACGAGCGCATTGACATCCGAGTCGAACAGGCCGGAACTTGCCGCCGTCCAGTTCGTTCCACCGTTGGTTGTCTTGTAAATGCCAGTGCCGGTTGCAGCATAAAGCGTAGCCGGAGTCAGCGGATCAATGACGACGGCGCTTATGTCTGAACTCGGAAGGCCGCTGCTGATCGACGTCCAGCTCGCTCCGCCGTTGGTGCTCTTGTAGGCGCCGCTGTTTTCAGTACCCGCGTATACATTTGCGGGAGTGATCGGATCAACCGCGAGAGCGGTTACGGAGACCATGGTGAGTGGAGTCGCCGACCAGTTCGTACCGCTGTCGGTGGTCTTGAAAACACCTGCGGATCGGGTGCCGGCATAGATCGTTGCCGGAGCGACAGGGTCTGCGGCGAGGGCATGAACGCGCGCGTCGGTCAAACCACTGCCGGCAGAGGTCCAGGTGACCCCGCCATTTGTACTCTTGAAAACGCCGCCGACGGCTTCATCGTCGGCTCCGGCATACAGCGTGGGCGGCGTAGTAGACGCTATCGCCAGTGCATAAAGCGAACTTCGCGTGATTCCGCTTCCACTTCCGGTCGCACTCCAGTTCGTCCCCGCATCGACCGAGCGAAAGGCCGGCCCGCCGCCAAACACGCTCTGAACAACGCCGGATGTGGTCGTGAAATCGATCGAGGATGTTTCGCCTGCGACATACACGTTGCCCGCAGCGTCAACGGCTATGGCATTGCCACTATCGTCCCGGGTACCGCGAATGAATTGCGAATAAACGGACGCCGTCCCCGTT
>QHXD01000516.1:4746-7048 GCA_003223895.1 Acidobacteriota bacterium | reverse complement strand
ATCTATACTCAGCTGTTCAAGATCCGAGGGGGCAACCGTACCGGCTGCCTCTATGGCTGCCTTGGCTTCGCTTGAAAAAGCCTTGTCCCGATGCGGCGCCGGTACAAAGGGTCCCATTGACTGCTCAACCGGTTTGCTTTCAGTTGTCGGACTATCCAGGGCAGCCAAGAGGTGATCTACACCAATTTCTAGAGCACCCTCCTCCTCAGCCAGGATCAGCGCTTTAATAAACACTTTAATGACCGGCGAGAGGAACGGTGGATAGAGTGTCTCACTACCAGACATCGTGGCCCAATCGTACCACGTCCCATAGTGACGCTATATTATGCGAGGATCAATAATGTCGAGCGCAATGGCCCAGCCGCGCCGTCCGACATAATCCGGCATGGCGCGACGTTGCAACGGCAGCGTCTGCTGGTCGTGGCTCGAGACACGTGCATATAAGCCGGCGCCCACCGGACTTTTTCGCCGATGGAAGGCCTGGCCAAAAACCCTGTAAGAAACATCTCGATCCGAGACCCGTTTTCCCGCCATTTTCGATGGACTCCCGGCGATGGTCGGAAGGAATCGTTTTCGGCCATGCCGGGAGATCATAACCCAGGACAGTTCTAACCCCAGTCGATGCTCGCACTCGTACGTTGAAGCGTGTCGAGGTAGTTCCAGGGCATCCACAGTGAGGGGGTCTCGGCGAGTTCGCCAGCGTGGCGTTGCAACTGGGTGAGATAGTCGAAGGGATTGGCGCCGCACAGTTCGCAGGTGTGGATCAGACTCATAAACAGGTCACCGACCTCTGCGCCTTTTTCTGTCTTATAAAAGAGGCTGTTCTTGCGGTGAAGAATCGCCCTCTTCAATGCTCTCTCGCAGACATTGTTATCGATCACAGCTCCAGGCTGTCGCAGAAACAATGTGAGCCGTTCCCAGTATTTAAGGAGGTAGGCGATGGCGCCGCCCAAACCGGAGTTGGGCTCGACCTTCTTTTCTTCAAGTTGAGCCGTCAGCCACTGGTGCAACTGATCCATCACCGGACCACTGTGTTGTTGATGGAAGGCCAGCCGTTCTTCAGGGGATAGTTTGTTCTTTCTGGCCAGAGCATCGTGATGATAGACCGCGCCCAGGGATTCCAACACGTACCGGCAGGCATCGGGAAAGTTCGGGGTGACTTCAACAAAACGCCGCCTGGCATGAGCGAGACAGTGACTGACGATCACCTCCAGCGCCTCGGGCATCTTCGGCAGGTTCCGCGACAGCGCATCGCACATCTGGATTGGGGCATTCAATGTAGTAGCCCTTGTGGTGAGCACATCGCCTAGGTTCTCGCCGGCGTGTTGACGGCCCGTGAAGAAAAGGGCGATCTGGCGGCCTTGGCGTGTGGAGACAATCCCGCTGGTGAAGATGCCCGTACGTTCGGATTCGTCCGCTTCGTCCTCGATCTCCCGGCGCAGGCTGAGCACCGGCATCGATGTGTCATCGTTGTGCAGCACGTCGCCCTGCGCCGCCTGACGGATCAACTCGTCAAAGGCCGGCGCGATCCGGACGCCCATGATGCAAACGATCTCCCACTGGATCGATGCGGGCAAAGGAATACCCAGACCCTGTTCGAGTCTTGCCAGCCGGTGCATCGGGAATCCGCTCCCGTAGCGGAGTATCGCAATCATGCTCGCTACTGTCGCATCGTACTTCTCGTCGCCTGCGCCTTCGGGAGCTTTGGCGGTGAACACTTCACCGCAGAGATTGCATCGCAACTTCTCCAGCTCATAGACCGTGGCTTCGATAGGAGCCCGTCCAATCAAACGCACCAGCACTCCCGGTTCGCATTGGGCGTAGACTCTGCCGCGCTGACATTCCGGGCATGGGTCTCCGGATCTTAAAGAGGAATGCGCAACCTGGACCTTGTCCGCTCCGCCATAGGCTTTGGCGCCATGACGGCCGTAGCCGGGAGCTTTCGGCTTGGGCGGCGCCGGTGGTTTCTCCGTAGGGATGCCCGCTCTCTTCAACACGGATGCCGTTTTTTCGGTTTGTCCCTGGCCAAACATCTTCCGCAGCGACTGCAATGTCGTGTCTGGGCTCTCGATCATGGTCGTCATGACGCTCAGCGTGCGAACGGCGGCCTTCAACTTCTGATATCCCGCTTCATCCAGAGCCGGCCGTGCCTGTTCCACCAGCGCGTCCAGCTCTTCAGTGGAAACATCGAATCGTTCGGCGCCCTTGTTCATCTACACCTGCTCGAGCAACTCGCGAAACCGCGGCGTCAGCGGATAGCCCAGCATCTGTTTGATCGATCGATTCGGACGCTTCGTCTGAT
>QHXD01000516.1:0-4524 GCA_003223895.1 Acidobacteriota bacterium | reverse complement strand
CAATGAAGCGGATGTTGCGCCGGCGCGCTTCCGGACTCCAACCAATGAACCGATCCCGGCAGCCCAGGTGGCGCGGCGCCGAACTCCATGCCATGCACGCGATCGGCCGGCCCGTCGCCCACACGATGTACTTCAGGTGCTCGCCGACGGGTTGCTCATAGCCCAGGTAGTGATGCTGCTCGATCAAACCGTTATAGAGCGCCTCATCTCCGGTCCGTCGAACCTGCTGGATGTGAATCGGCTGTAGCTGTCTTAGTGGATCGCGAATCGGCGTGGTATCGATCAGGAGGGGCGCCGGCTTCTGCCGGCGCGCCAGAGGATTGTTCGGCCGCTTCTTTATGGGCGGCAACTGGATCTGGCCTCCCCGGTCCAGCATCAACAGCAGTCCCCGGCACACCATGTCCCGCAGTGCGCCGTTGGCCTGTTTCCACTGCCAAGCTTCACACAGCTTCGCCGACAGCTGCCGACGGCTCGCTCGCGGATTGGCGTCAATCAGCTGCTGGATAAAGATGATGTCGTCGGCGGTGATGATGCGGGCACGGTGTTTCCATTCCATAGGCATGCCGGAGTGTCGCGCATCGATTTTTGGAACGCAAGCCCTAAGATGCGCTCACGCGCCGCCACACCGGCGCCGCAGCCGTTTCCGGATTCCCCGCGGCTATCAGCAACTGCGCCTGATGCGCCTCCAACACACGGGCCGCTTGCTTGCCGGTCGGCCACCACAGAAATCGTCCCTTCGACAACCGTTTCTGCGCAAGCCAGAACCCCTGGCCGTCATAGATGAGTATGCGGATCGAAGTTCCCCGCCGGCTTCGAAACAGAAACATGCAACCCGAAAACGGGTCGGTCTGAAGCTTCTCTTCGCACAGCCGTGCCAGCGAATCGATCCCTTTTCTTCCGTCGACAGCTTCGATGGCGACGAGAATCTTCATCTGTGGTGTGATCTGAATCACGCCCGCTCCCACAAGATCCGGCTCAGTTCACCCAGATCCGATGCCGTGATCCCCTTCCATTGAATGCGGATCTTGCCATGCCGTCCTTCTAACTCGATGACGCACTCTGAAACGCCTGCAGGCGGCGCCGTCACCAGTTCCACAAACTGCGGCACCGTTGTTGTTCGCTTCCTCGGTTTCGCCGATTGCACGAACTCTTTCAGCTTGTTGAACTCCAGATGCAATACCTTCGATGTTCGAAAAACCCCGTGCTCCCGCGCCACAGCTGCGGCCGCCACCCACAGCGGCTTCGGTATCGGCGTACGCTCTCGACGCGTAGTTCGCCATCGTTCCAGCCGCCGATACACTTTCTGCATCCCGATCGGAACATTCTGCGGATTCTCGTCAGACACACTTCCTCCTGATCATCGGTCTTCAACAGGAGGAAAAACTATCAATTATCCGGTGCGGCGGTCACGCAGGCTTGCCGAAAAGCACACATTTGAACGCGGGCATGAAGCCCACGGCTACGTGCTAAACCCAACTTGATTTCATTTGAGCAACAGGCCCGCGAGCCCGGGGCTACACTCTGTCGCCGCTCCGCGGCTGAATACAGGCGCGGGTTTCATCGCGACCTGACTCCGAAGTTTCCTCGACCGCAATCACAACTTGGACAGATCTGCCGTTGCAAGGAGGGAATGCGCTGTCAGTGCTTGCCCTGAATGGACCGGGCACGGAGTTCCATTTTTTCTGCCTCCGTATTCTGTGCCCTTTTTCGTAGCAGCGCCGCCAGGCTTTCCAGTGTAGCCGCAACACGGGCACTGTCCGGCCCGAAAGCCTTCTCGTAAATGGCCAGGGCCCGCCTGTACAGCGGTTCGGCGGCAGCATAGTTTCCGTGTTCCTGATAGAACAGCGCCACATTGACTAGAATCCCGGCAAGGTTCGGATGTTCGGGGCCCTGCGCTTTTTCGTAGATTGCGAGCGCCCGTTCATAAAGCGGCTCGGCCGAACTGTAGTTGCCCTCGTTCTGGTACAGCACCGCCAGGTTCACCAGACTCGCGGCCAGATTCGGGTGGTCGGGCCCCTGGTTTTTCTCCACAATGGCAACTGCGCGTTTATAAAGCGGTTCGGCCGCGGCACTGTTTCCTTCATCCTGATAAAGCTCCGCGAGGTCCACGAGTCTCTCCCCGACCGCGGTGTTCTCAGGACCGAAAGCTCTTTCGTAGATCGCCAGGGCACGTTTATAAACTGGCTCGGCCGCCGCATAGTTCTCTTCGTCGTGATAGAGCCCTGCGAGGTTAACAAGCGCCGTACCCACGTTGGGGTGCTCAGGTCCAAACGCGTTTTCTGCAATCGTCAGGGAGCGTTTGTAAAGCGGTTCGGCCGCAGCGTAACTGCCCTGATCGCGATACAGGGCCGCCAAATTGTTCAAACTGCCACCCACGTCGGGATGCTCCGGCCCTACCCTTTTCTCGACAATCCCCAGCGCGCGCCTGTACAGCGGTTCGGCGGCGCCGTAGTTCCCCAACTCGCGGTAAATATCCGCAAGATTGTTGATGCTGGTGCCGAGGTCGGGATGATCCGGCTGGAGGATTTTCTCGTTAATCTCCAGCACCCGCTTATACAGCGACTCGGCAGCGCCGTAATTCTGCTGGGCCCTGTAAACGTCTGCCAGATTATTGAGTGCCGCAGCCATTTCGGGCGACTCGGGTTCTGCAGTTTTGTCCACGATCGTCAGGGCCCGCTCATAGAGCGGTTGGGCCGCGGCATACTTTTTCTGAGACCAATAGAGTTCTGCCAGATTGTTGAGCGTTGCACCCACATCGGGATGTTCCGGACCCAGAGTACGCTCTCTGATGGTTAGCGCTCGTTTATAGAGCGGCTCGGCCGCAGCGTAGTTTGTCTGGGCAAAGTACACGATGCCCAGTGTGTTCAGGCTGGTGCCCAGGCGGGCGTCTTGTGGTCCGAAACGTTCCGCCTCCCGGATGGAGGCCTGAAAGAAATGCTCGGCGTCGGCGTACCGCTTTTGCTGGACGGCCTGGCGTCCAGCCGCCATTTGTTCCTGCCAGCGTGTCTCTTCTTCTTTAAGCAACTGCAACAGAACGTAGTCGCCGTTGACCAGGAGGACCGGACTTACATCACCCGGATGCAGCCCGGAGATGCCGTCCTGGAATTCCTTTCGGAGGTCTGTGACAGCGAATGTCCCCAGGTATCCTCCTGCAGTAGCCGACGTGTCGGCGGAGTACTTCCTGGCCAGCTCTTCAAAAGATTCGCCTTTCTGGATCCGCGCCCGGAGATCTCGAGCCTGGGCATCTGTCTTTACCACGATCATCCGCACGCCCAGGTTTTGCGCTGCAGCGACAGCACCGGTTGCTATGGCAATCAGGATTAGCAGGACTGCTGATGACCGCATTTTGCGACCTAGAACGCGTACCTCAACGCGAACTGCATAACCCTCGCGTTGCCGGAAGTCGTGATCTGTCCGAACGTGTTTGCATTGAGATTTACATTCGGATCCATCGGCATGAAGCGGTTCGTCACATTAAAGGCCTCGGCTCGAAACTCGAGTTTCCTGGATTCGCGGATTTGGAAGATCCGAGCGAGTGCCATATCCAACTGCCAGTATCCGGGACCCTCGATGCTAAACGGCGCCATGTTTCCGAACGTACCTAAAGCCGGTTGTGCAAACGCGTTTGGATTCAAATAGTTCGTGGTTGAGTTGCGGTCGCCATATGGATTTGCAAGTATTTGGTTGGGCCGTTGGCCGGTCGCGGCACTGGTGGGACTGGCGGCAGCGCCCGGCTGGCCGTTCAAGGCACGATCCAGTCCAGTGACGATGGTCATGAAATCTCCAGTGGCCGCTCTGAAGATGCCTCCCAATTGCCAGCCTGAGGCGAGTTTCCCCAGCACCGCACCTTGAAATCGCGGCGATGGAACGACGCCCGTCACATTAAAGATTTGGCGCCGGTCCACGGTGTTGCAATTACCGTAGTCGAACCTCCGATTATTCGGATCGAGATATCCCGGACCGCCTCTGCCAGTGTTGTTTGCAGTGGGATCGATCCCGACGCAGTGGGACCATGTGTAATTTGCGCCAACGGTTCCACCGTTGGCTGCGCGGCGTTGGATGGAAAGGAGCAATCCATGATAATGCTGCGTGCCCACATCTTCTCTCGTAAACAGGTTCCCATAGAGTTGTCCGTCCGTTGGGTTCTGTAAAGCCAACTGCCGACGCTGGTTGGTATTGGCGGTGGTGGAGCATGTGCCTGTCGTTTGCAGGACATATCCCTGGGCCGTGCAACTCCCGTTCACAGCGGTTCCGGGGAAGTAAACAGCCCGATTGGTATAACCACCGACCCAGGTGTGGACCGCCTGATTTCCTACGTAGCTGGCGGATAAAAGGAAACTCGCAGGAATCTGTCTCTGGATACTTATGTTCCAGGTGTGGACCTGGGGCGATGACGCATTGAAGTTTGGCACGAAGTAATAGTCCGAGAAATTTGGAAACCTCGATAATCGAGCGTATGGGAATGGATTACCGCCGGGGTAAGTGGCCCATGGATTCGCAAAGTCCCCGCTGTTTGTAGTCGTG
>QHXD01000515.1 GCA_003223895.1 Acidobacteriota bacterium | reverse complement strand
CGCCGCCCGGCCATGGAGAAGGCAGATGCGGACGTCAACGACATCGTCCGCAAGATCATCTCGCTCATCGAACATGACTTCGAGATGAAACGCGTGCGGATCCACATGGATTTGGACCCGGTGCTGCCCCGAACAAAGGCGAATGAAAACGAAATCGCCCAGGTCATTCTGAACCTCGCCCACAATGCCGCCGACAGCATGCCCGAAGGCGGCGATCTGTACGTTTCTACCACTTACAGCGAAAATACCGATCAAATCCGCATTGACGTGCATGATACTGGCTGCGGCATCAAGGAATCCGACCGAAACCGCGTCTTCGAGCCTTTCTTCACGACCAAGGAGGTCGGGAAGGGAACGGGCCTCGGGCTTTCGATCTGCTATAAGATTGTCGAAAACCATCTGGGCTCGATCGAATTCGATACGGTGACCGGTGAGGGTACGACGTTCCGCGTCTATTTGCCGGTCAACGCGGAGGTTCGTCTTGGCTGATTCCACTCAGATCCTCGTTGTTGAAGACGACGCCAAGCATGGCGCCATGTGCGCGCGCCTGCTCGAACGCCGCGGCTATCGTGCAAAAGCCACCACGTCCGCCCGGGAGGCGCTCTCACTGCTTGCCCAGAATCGCGACATCGATCTCGTCCTGGCCGATCTTCAGATGCCGGAGATGGACGGCATCCAGCTTCTCAGCGCCGTCAAAGGCAAGTACCCGCATATCGAGTTCATCGTGATGACCGGATACGGCACTGTGAAGACAGCCGTCGAGGCGATGCAGTTAGGAGCCGCGCATTACATTCAAAAGCCGCTCGACCACGATGAGCTGAATCTGCTCATCAAGCGCGCCATCGAGAAGAAACAGCTGGAGAAAAAAGTCGATCGCCTGCGGGCGGAGCTTCAGGGCAGATACAGCTTTGAGAACGTCATCGGCAAAAGCGCTGTCATGCAGACCGTCCAGGAAAAGATGGCCGCAGCATGCGGCAATCGGGCCACCGTACTTATCACGGGCGAAAGCGGAACCGGCAAGGAATTGGTGGCGCGTGGCATTCATTACAATACGTTCGGCGTGGGGGCCCTTCAAGATGCGGATGCTCCATTTGTGGCGGTGAACTGCGGTGCGCTGCCGAAAGATTTGATCGAAAGCGAGCTGTTCGGCTACAAGAAGGGCGCCTTCACTGGAGCCGTCAGCGACTCCGAAGGCCTTTTCCGCGCGGCCAATGGCGGCACAATCTTTCTCGATGAAATCATGGAGATGTTGCCAGATCTTCAAGTGAAGCTGATGCGCGTGCTCCAGGAAAGAAGCATTCGCCATTTAGGCGACACGCGGGAGTTTCCGATCGAGGTGCGGGTAATCGCTGCGACGAACAAACCACTCGTGGAGTCCCTGGAATCGGGCGCGATCCGGAAGGATCTTTATTATCGCCTGAGCGTTATCACGATTCACCTCCCCGCTCTAAGAGAGCGCGCCGGGGATATCCCGCTGCTGGCGGAACATTTCCTGAAGAAGCATCAGAAAGATTTCCACAAAACCATGAATGGATTCGAGCCGCGGGCGATGGAGGCGATGATGAAGTATCCATGGCCCGGCAATGTTCGCGAGCTGGAGAACCTGGTGGAGATGATGCTCGCTTACGGCAAATCGGCGGTCATCCGGTACTCGGATCTTCCCGAACGGATTGTGGAAATCGTACCGTCCCAGAAGAAGCCTTCAATGATGGACGATGAGGTCTATACGTTGAAGGAAGCCGAGCGCATGCTCATCATCAATGCGCTGGCGAAAAGCCGGGGAAACAAAAGTCTCGCGGCACAGATGCTCGGGATATCACGCAAGAGCCTGTACAAGAAGCTCGAGGATTACGCCATCCCGGAAAACTAGAATGAAAAAATGGGGTCGTAGAGGCCTAATTCGGGGACAGACGCATAAATCACCCAATTTACGTTTGATCGGACGTTGATTCGTAATTGGGTGATTTATGCGTCTGTCCCCGAATTAGGCCTCTACGCCCCCCCCCATTTTTTATCCCCCTTGCAGCATTCGAAGGCCGGCGCCGATCAGCGAAAAGAAGAAGTACACACCCGCAACCGCAACCGTCCTTAAACCTGTCCCAACGCTCTTTCGAGTCACGAATTTGTAGGCGATGATCAGAAGGATCACCACCCAGATCGAAAAAATATCCACAACGGTTGCTGCCGCATAAGCGAGTCGTGGAACTGCGGTTTTGTCGAGAAAGAGTGCCAGGCTGAGGCTCCCAATCTCATTCAGGTCGAGAGCCGAGGGCGGCACGGCAACAACCTGCACCAGTGAAACAAAGGAACGTATGATAATCGGAACGTACGCAAAAGTGGTCACCGCGAAGAACGTCTTGAAATTCGCTTCACGCCCTAGCATCGTGAATATTCCAAAGTAGATCGCCGTCGCGATCAGGATAACGATGGTGGGCAACACCGCGGCAAAGCCAACCCCTACCCGGCCGACCGTCCGAACCATCTGCACCATTCTCTGCTTTTGCTCCTCCGACATCTGTTGCGTCCGGCCGGCTTGCTCCGCCTGGCGCAGTGCAAGTTCACCGACATCTACCTTCGAAATGGCGACGATCCCCACGCCAAGCGAAACCAGTCCCATCAGGACCAATGGAAGCAATGCTCGAGGCCTCTTCGATAACAAAAACATCGCTTCGCCCGGCGCCCACAGCGTCTTGAACATTAACCCTAAAGTTTCCATATGCCCCCTCCGGCCGGTTGCTTTTTTACACTTCTTTGCCATAGGCTTCAAGTCGCAATGCGTGTGCTGGCAATAATTCTCTTAACCGCTGGTGCGGCCGTGGGGCAGGACGTGGATTTGCAAATCCGTCCGGAGGCGATTTATGTCGAGAACATTGGCGGCAATATTGTGCCTATGGAGCGTGTTTTCTTTCACATAGTGCTCGAAAACAAGTCCGGGGCTCCAATCGAGATCCAATGGCTACGCTTCGATATGGTGAATTCGCAGGGCGTGGTCCTCTCCGGCCAATATTCCGCCAAGGCACTGATGAGCCTTTTCGACAGCGCGATCAATCGCAAACGCATCGAACCGACACCTAAAGAGACGCTGGTCCTTGCGTCCGGCCAGCGAAAGGCGATCTCCGATATCTTCATGGACTTCCCAGTGGGATTCATCGGCGAAAACCTGATGCTGGAAATGGATTACAAATCCGGCGGCACTGACGCCCTTCGAAAAGCCTCGACTCGGCTCAAGCGCGCTGAAGGATTCCTGGGACGTCTGCCCTTTGAAGGTGTATGGTATGTCGCGGCGGAGCATAGCTTTCTGGATTCGCACAAGCGATTCCTTGCCGAAAGCTTCGCATACGATTTCATTCAAATTGGAGCCAATGGCAAGAGTTTCAGGCGGGACGGCAGAACCAACAGCGACTACTTCGCCTATGGCCAGAGAGTCCTTGCGGCAAAAGAAGGCATCGTTGTCTCCGTGCGTAATGATATTGTTGAGAATGTTCCCGGTGAACCAAACACGACGGCGCCCGGTGGAAACCTGGTGATCATCGATCACGGGGACAATCAATACGGCTATTATGGCCGCTTGAAACCCGGAAGTATCAAAGTGAAGGCAGGAAGCAGGATAAGAGCGGGCGATCCAATCGGCGAGGTGGGGAACTCCGGCGATTCGCTGGAGCCGAACCTTCACTTTCATGTGATGAATAATCTCGATCCGACGCAGGCGGATGGAACCCCTGTAATTTTTGTGAATTGGAAGGCCCAGT
>QHXD01000514.1 GCA_003223895.1 Acidobacteriota bacterium | reverse complement strand
CGCCATGAAGTGTTCTTTCAGGTAGCTGCCCACTCGGTCGCGGAACAGGCCGAAAATGTGGCTCTGCTTTTCAAAGAGCTGCATGCTCTCGTCGTCGTATCCGACGTAGATTTCTCCGCGAAACGAGTCCAGCTCGAGAGGAAACCGGTACACCTTCTGGTTCTGGGGTGCGTCCGGCCCGAACGGCCGTCCGTACCGGTCCTGGAAGGCGAGCGGCTTCAGGGTCTTGTCCTGTTCAACAAAGATGGAATGTGTCGGGATGAAAATGCTGGTCTGCGTATCGCGTGAAATCTGTCAGCTTCGGTTCAACATCGACAAAGGAATACGTTTGGGAGCCCAGGGTGTAGAGTTCCTGGAGCTTGTGATTGGTTCCCAGGATCTCGGCGTTGCGTTCTTCCAACAGGCGTTCCAGATGGGCTCGATATTCCTCATGCTTCAACAGCATCTTCCGCCGCTCGGTTGAACGCGTCAGGCTCATTTCCAGTTCGGTTGAAGTGAAAGGTTTTGTGAGGAAATCGTAAGCGCCGGCGCGGAGCGCGTCCACGGCGCTCGCGGGACTCGTATGACCGGTCAGCAGAACGGCAACGATGGTCGGATCCAGCCCGGCCAGCTGCGACACAAGTTCAAGGCCCCCGACTTGAGGCATGCATAGGTCGGTGTAAACGAGACCATAACCTGCCGGGTCCTTTTGAATCCGTTTCAGGGCGGCGCTGCCATCCTCGGCCGTTTCCGGCTCAAATCCTTTGGCAGCTATAGCATCGGCCAGAGCATGCCGACACTCTCGTTCGTCGTCAACGACTAACACGCGTTCCATGCGTATCTTATCGTCGGAGATCGACAGAACATTAAGCCGAGGCTGCGATCTCTTCTCCGAGGCCGATGCGCTTGATTTTTTCGATCAGTGTAGTCCGCTTTAGATTGAGCAACTTGGCGGCAAGTTTCTTGTTGCCGTTCGTCTTGCGCAGACTCTGAAGAATCAGCTCGCGTTCCATGTCCGTGACGACATTCTGGAAATTGATGCCCTCTTCCGGAATTTCGATCAATGGCACGAAATTGAGGGATTCGCGGTTTTGAATTTCTGACGGCAAATCTGTAGGAAGAATCGCCGGCCGATTGCCCGTGAGGGCGACCATACGCTCAACGATATTCTCCAGCTGCCGTACGTTGCCCGGCCACTCGTAGGCCATCAATGCTTTCGTTACCTGAGGCGAAACGGTTTTGAGATCGAGCTTGTGCCGCTCGCAGAAGTGTTCGATGAAGCGCTGCACAAGCAACGGGACGTCTTCACGCCGTTCACGCAGCGGCGGAAGATCGATTGGAATTACATTCAACCGATAGAAGAGATCCTCGCGGAACGTACCGTCCTTCACCATTTGCTCGAGGTTGGAACTCGTTGCGGCGATGATGCGGACATCCACTTTTACTGTGCTGTTGCCACCAACGCGCTCGAACTCGCGTTCCTGCAGAACGCGCAGCAGTTTCACCTGCAGGGCCATCGGCATATTCCCGATTTCATCCAGGAAGATGGTTCCACCATTCGCCTGTTCGAATCGCCCGATACGTGTCTGCACGGCACCCGTAAACGCACCCTTGACGTGGCCGAACAGTTCGGACTCGAGCAGGTTTTCCGGAATCGCGCCGCAGTTGATGCTCACCAGCTTCTGGTCTTTCCGGGGGCTGTTGAAGTGGATGGCTTTCGCGATCAATTCTTTTCCGGTACCGGTCTCACCCTGGATCAGTACCGTGCTGTTCAGGCCGGCGATCGTGTCAACCAACTCGAAAATGCGATTCATCGCGCGGCCGCTGCCGATGATGTTGTTGAAACCGTACTTTTCGTTGAGCTGTTTCTTGAGGTACTGGTTTTCGAAACGCAATTGGCGTTCTCGAAGTCCCTTGCGCACCATGATGGGCAGTTCGACCAGCTTGAAGGGCTTCGTTAGATAGTTGTACGCACCCTTTTTGATCGCGGACACTGCAGTCTCGATCGTCCCGTAGCCGGTAATCACGACGCCGATTATTTCGGGATAGCGGACCAACGTCTCCTCGAGTAGCTCAACGCCGGTCTTTCCAGGAAGGTTATGATCGGTAATCAGAACGTCGTAATGTGTCTGTGACAATTTCTCGGCGGCCGCTTCGGCACTACCGACTTGATCGACCTCAAAACCATCGAGTGTCAATATCTCGACAATAGCCTTGCGAAGATCCTCTTCGTCATCGACTACAAGTATTTGCTCTCTGGTTACGTCCATAACAAGCCTCCCTCTAAAACTACTCTAATTATATACCTTTGGAATCTAAAGTTTTCAAACAATCTGCCGATAAGCTGACCATGATGACCATCGGGGAAGTGTTCCCAGGTAAAACCCGTATTTTAGTGGTCGATGACGATAGTGACCTAAGATTGACACTCTGCGAATATCTGGAATCCCGGAATTTCCTTGTTTCATCGGCAAGAAATGGCTCCGAAGCCGTCGCCCTGCTGAAGTCCGGTAAGGTCATCTTTGACATCATCTTCACCGATCTCATCATGCCGCCGGGTCCCGACGGCCTTGAGGTTTTGAAGGTCGCCAAGGACCTCAATCTGTTTTGCCATGTCGTTGTAATGACAGGCTATTCGTCTATTGAGACCGCCATCGAATCCATTCGATGCGGGGCCTTCGACTACCTCACTAAACCCTTTAAACTGGCTCAAATCGAAATCGTTGCGAATCGAATTCTCGAGTACCTTATCTTGATGAGCGATAACAAACGCCTTTCGGCCCAGCTTGCGCTCGCTACAGAAAAGTCCACTGCTATCGATTCACGACTCGAAAGGATCGAATCCTTATTGAGCAGAATCATTGCCAATATGGGCGAAAAGTCCAAAACATTGACACCGTTGGTTTTTTGACAGCTTGCCAGTTCTCCGACAGTGCTCCAACTGTCATAAGATTGTCTCCAACACGCACTTTTAGTGTCATTGTTTTGGCATATTGGCCTTCCTCGCTAGGCAAAAAATGCCTTAAGTGCTTGGTTTGCCTACCTGAGTCCTTCGTGGCACGCAAGCTGCAAACATGGACGGCCATGAGTGGTCATGCAGTCACGCTTGAGGACTTGGTAGCGAGTTTTCAATCAGCGTCAGAATCGTTGGAGCGTTCATACCGCGAACTCCAGGGACGGGTTCAATCTCTCACGGCGGAGCTGGAGAGGGAACGGGAAGAGCGGGTTCGGCTGGAGCGTCTCGCCGCGATGGGTGAGATGGCTATGGAGTTGGCTCATGAAATAAGGAATCCACTTGGCAGCATCGAACTGTACGCTTCGATGCTCGAGGGTGAGTACGCTGAACAGATCGTGCGGAGCGTTCGACTTCTGAATCACTCAGTGACGAACGTTCTCCAGTTTGGTAAGCCCATTGTGCCGGCCCCGGAACGGATTTCGGTCAACCGGCTGCTCGAAGGGATTCGGGCATTTCTTCAGCCGATCGCACAGCAGAAGCGAATTCGTATTGAAACGGATTGTGATACGGATTGCTACGCTGTTGCCGATCTTGAGCTGCTGCACAGGATGTTGCTGAACCTCGTACTAAATGCGCTTCGCGAGACTCCCACGGACGGGACAGTGAGCCTCAAGGGGCAAGTCGCAGGATGCGACGTTTCAATCGTGGTTGAAGATACGGGACCGGGCATTCAGGAAGAACAGCTCGCCCGTATCTTTGACCCGATGTTTTCCACGAGCCGCGACGGATGCGGTCTTGGGCTTCCGATCGTCAAGAGGATCGTCGAAAGCCACAATGGAACGGTTTCGGTCGGTTCTTCGAGAAACGGAACGAGGTTTTTGATAACCATTCCACACAACATGGAGGTTGTGCGTGAGTCGCTTGCTTATAGTAGATGATGATATTCAGATGTTGTCTGCCCTCGAAGCGGCCCTCCGCCGCAAGGGGCACACAGTCGAAACGGCGTCGAATGGAATCGACGCGGCCTCCAAACTCGAGAAAGAGACAGTCCAGGCCGTAATCACCGATCTTCGGATGCCGGGTATGAACGGCCTGGAACTCCTTCAGCACGTTCGTCGTACAAAACCCGCAATGCCCGTGATCGTCCTCTCCGCGTACGGCACGGTACCCATGGCGGTTGAAGCGATTAAAGCCGGCGCGAGCGACTTCCTTATGAAGCCGTTTTCCCACGAGGCGCTCGACGAAGTCCTGAACAAGCTTTCGGCGGGCGGCTCCGGAATTCGTACAGACTTGCAATCCGCCGAGATCATTACGCAGAACCCATTGATGCTTTCGTTGCTGGACCAGGCCGCACAAGCTGCGAAGACGCAAGCCACCATTCTCGTGCAGGCTGAAAGCGGAACCGGCAAGGAGCTGCTGGCCCGTTGGATCCACAGGAACAGCCTGAACCACAATGGCCCATTTGTGGCCGTGAATTGCGCCGCACTTCCGGAAAACCTGCTCGAATCGGAGCTGTTCGGTTATGAGAAGGGCGCATTTACGGGCGCCAACGGTTTCAAGCCCGGCAAATTCGAGCTCGCTCAGAACGGAACCATGCTGCTCGATGAAATCGGCGAAATGGCTCCCTTACTTCAGGCAAAACTTTTGCGTGTTCTCCAGGAGCAGGAAGTGGACCGCGTCGGCGGCAAGCGCCCGATACCGATCAAAGTCCGCGTCATTGCCACTACGAACAAAGATCTGCGAAAGCTGATCGCGCGCGGCCAGTTTCGCGAAGATCTCTTCTTCAGACTCAACGTCGTCCCGCTTCGCATTCCACCCTTGCGGGACCGGAAGGACGACATCGCCGTGCTGACGCAGTATTTCATGAAGAAGTTCGGCGGCATCGCGGATGCCCAGGTGGACAACGAAACGGTAGAGTTGCTCGACCGCTACGGCTGGCCCGGCAATGTTCGGGAGCTCGAGAACATCATTCATCGCGCATACGCGTTGCGCGGCCGGCTGAAGATTACACCTGCGGACCTGTTCGATCAGAGCGTGGACACACCCGAATCGACAGCGCTCCAGGCCGGACATTCGGTGAGCGAGATGGAGCGCAAGCTCATCATGACGACGCTTGAACAGACCAACGGCAACCGCACACACGCTGCGAGGCTGCTGGGCATTTCGTTGCGCACCCTGCGCAACAAGCTTCGCGAATACAGGGTTGAGGAGACTGTAACTGTATGATTGACAACAACCCGATGCTGAACAAGCTCGAGAACCTGCTGACCTGGACCTCCAAGCGTCAGCAAGCCATTGGCGCGAACCTGGCGAATCTGGACACCCCGGGATATCGGGCGAAGGACTACAGCTTTGACAGCGAACTTCAGGAAGCCCGCAAGTACGATGTAAACACAACCGTTAAGGCTGACGGCAACAACGTGGACCTCGAGCGGGAGATGACCGAGATGAACAAGAACGGCGTTCAGTACCTCACGGTAGTCCAGTTCCTGAATCAGAAGTTACGGATGCTGCGATCGAGCATCGTCGACGGAGGCAAGCTTTAGTCATGAGCCTACTGAGTGCGTTAGATGTAAATGCCAGCGGTCTCACGGCGCAGCGCACGCGCGTGGAGATTTCTTCGGCCAACCTGGCGAACTCGCAGACGACACGAACCCTCGAGGGTGGGCCGTATCGACGCCAGCAAGTCGTGCTCGAGACCACGTCGTTCGAACAGACGCTGGGCACAGCCCTGGCCGAGGGCGTTCAGGGAGTCGAAGTCTCCCAGGTCGTCCAGGATCAGAGACCTTTCGATCGCCGTTACGAGCCGGGCCATCCCGATGCGGACAGCGAAGGCTATGTTTTGTATCCGAACGTGAACGCGATGGAAGAAATGGCCAATCTGATGTCAGCTTCGCGTAACTACGAAGCCAACATCGCGGCGATCGGCGTCGTGAAATCCATGATCACGCGCACAATGGAGATCGGTAGATAAAGATGAGCGACTTCAAGGTCTATAACGATATTCCGCGCACGATGCCGTCTCCGGCGGCGCCCAAGGCGCAACCGGGCGGGCAATTCGGTAACCTCCTCAAAGAGGCCATCCAACAGGTCAACAACGTCGAACA
>QHXD01000513.1 GCA_003223895.1 Acidobacteriota bacterium | reverse complement strand
ATCCCTGGAATGGGTCAGCTCAGTTTTGAGGCTGTTTTGAACCGCGATTACCCGCTGATCATGGCGATCTTCACCCTGAGCGCGTTGCTGACGCTCGCCGGCATTCTGGTTGCGGATTTTCTCTACACCATGGTGGATCCGAGAATCGCACATGAAAAAAGATCAGCAACCGCAGCCTGAAGCCATGACCACCAAACGAGCGCAGACCTACTGGAGCATCGTTGCGCGCCAGTTCCGGAAGAACAAGATCGCCGTGTTTGGATTATTGCTTGTGCTTGGCCTGTTCGCGCTGGCGATTACGGCCGACTTTATTGCCAACGACAAACCTCTCGTTATCCGGTATCAGGGTCAGATTTACTTTCCCGTCGTAAAGGATTATTCCGTATGGCTGGGGATTTCCCAGTGGCGGCCGCCATTTCAGAATATTTCCTATAAGGAATTTGTTGAGGCCAACTTCAAGGGCGAGGATTGGGCTGTTTTCCCACCGATCCGGTACTCCCCGAATGACGTGAAGCTGGCGGATTCGCTTCAACCGCCGTCCGCACAGCACTTCCTTGGAACCGACGAGGTCGGCCGCGACATCGCGAGCCGCATGATTCACGGCGCGAGAGTGTCGTTATCCGTGGGCTTCGTGGCGGTGTCCATTTACGTTGTTATTGGGCTTCTCGTCGGCGCTCTAGCAGGATACTACGGCGGAATTGTGGATATCGTCGCTTCCCGGCTGATCGAGATCATGCTGACGATTCCAACGTTTTTCCTCATTATCACCGTTGTTGCATTTCTGCCGCCGAGTATCTTCACCATTATGGTCGTCATCGGAATCACCAACTGGCCGACTGTGGCGCGGCTGACGCGCGGCGAATTTTTGAGGACGAAGTCGCTGGAATACGTGGTCGCGGCACGTGCGCTCGGAGCCACGGATTTCCGGACGATCTTCCGCCATGTCCTGCCGAACACACTGGCGCCGGTCTTTGTCGCGGCAACGTTTGGTATTGCTTCCGCGATTCTTATCGAATCCACCCTCAGCTTCCTCGGGTTTGGAGTTCCACCTTCGACTGCGAGCTGGGGATCCATCCTCTCCAGCGCGCGTCCATTGCTGCCAAGTGGCTGGTGGCTTGCTGCGTTTCCCGGTTTTGCGATATTTCTTACGGTGACGTCCTACAACCTGGTAGGCGAAGGCTTACGCGACGCTGCGGACCCTCGTTTGAAGAGCTGACTTTTGTCTATAATGGGGTTGCATGAGCAGAGCGAATGCAAGCCCGGCAGGGCGCAGCCATAAATAGATGAGCGGCTGCGAATGCAAGCCCGGCAGGGCGCAGCCATAAAATAGATGAACCGGATAAAGACCTTCTATGACGAGCTTGGAATAGACCGCAACGCGAATGCGGCTGCCATCAAGCACGCATTCAAGGAAATCGCGAAGGTATACCATCCGGACAAGAATCCCCCTGAAAAGCAGGCATGGGCTCACGAGCAGATGAGCCGTCTGAATTTCATTTTTGAGACGCTGGTCAATCCCGTGACCCGGAAGGAATACGACGACCTGGTCAAGAAGTATGAAGAGATGCCGCTCGTGGCGCGCCCCCGCCGGCGGCCTCGCGAACAAATTGCGATCGAAAGGGAATACGCGCAGGTTTCCGTCGAGATCATGAATCTCAGCGGCAAGTATTCGAACTGCCGGCTGAAAATGGTGATCGGTGGCGCCGTCGGCGGCGTTACGGGCCTCACACAGCTCACCGCCTATTTCAGCTCTTTCGGCGCCTACCTGAACAGGTTTGAGCTGATGTCATCCTTCATTTATTTCTTCATGCTCATCGGCGGTGTGATGATCGTCATGGGCGTCTCCGATTACCTCGGCCGCAGCCAATATCGCCAGCGTATCCACGAGCTTGAAGAACGCCGTTCCCACCTCCGCGAACGCATGTTCGAAGTCTACGCCGCGGATTAGCGGACAGAACGCGGGCTAAAGCCCGCGACTACATTGGGGACGACGTGGTTCCCCAATGTGGTTTCCAGACGTGGTTTCCCGATGTGGTTCCCCAATGTGGTTCCCCAATGTGGTTCCCCAATGTGGTTTCCCGATGTGGTTCCCAGAGACGTGGTTCCCAAATGTAGTCGCGGGCTTTAGCCCGCGTTCTGTGACCAATAACACGAATCTGGAGTTGCCACAGTCCCGTCAGGTATGCACAATGAGGGGACAAATGACTGACCCAAGACCTGAAATAACTGTTCAACCTCCTTCGAAGAAGAGTCTTGCGAAGGCCACAATAGTTGCGCTGCTCGTTGCGGCAGTCCTGCTGATCACTGCCATTCTCCCGGCGGAATACGGCATAGATCCCCTTGGAACGGGCAAGGCGCTCGGTCTGACGGATCTACACAAGGCGGACTTTGCCAACTCCACGGGTAAGGCGGCTGAAACGGCGCCGTTGAAGTCTGGTGAAGCCGAGCCAACCATCCTGCCGACTTTGGAACCCGCGGCAGATGGAGGCGCGCCCAGGATGAAGGGCGCGTTCATCGCGCAACCAAAGCGCTACAAGATCGATTCGAGAGAGATCAAGCTCGCGGCCGGCGAAGGCATGGAAATCAAATACAACATGAAGCGAGGCGCCGGTCTGATCTACTCGTGGATCGCGAGCGACAAGCTCTTTTTTGAATTTCATGGGGAACCGAACGTAAAGCCCGCGGGGAAGGAAAGAACCGATTATTTCGAGTCTTACGAGCTCGACGATCAGGTGGGAAAAGATCAGGCGCACGGGACTTTCATTGCACCCAGCACAGGCGTTCACGGCTGGTTTTGGGAAAACAAGACTGGCAATGAAGTCACGCTGAAACTGGTATCGGCGGGTTTCTATGATTGGATTTTCCAAAACCGTCACGATAAGCAATCGGCTTTGAAAACGATGGACCCCGATTCGATACCGGGTCATCCAACAGTACCGGACGAGGTTCTTCGCTGAATTCCGGAGGATTATGCCGACGGAAAAAAACACATCGATCACGCGGCGACGAATGTTGCAGGGCGCCGGCGGAGTTATCGCCGCTGCGGCATTTCCAGGCGGGATCACAGCGGCTTCGGTCTCTCAGAAGGCTGCTTCCGATATCACGGGGCGGTTGGCGCGATACATGGTAGAGGCCCGGGACAGGAACCTTCCCCCGGAAGTAGTCCGGGCGTGCAAGCATCGCATCCTGGACACGCTGGGCGCCATGGTTTCGGGAGCCCGCCTCAAGCCTGGGGAGATGGCCATCCGTTACGTGCGAGGACAGGGCGGCACACCGGAAGCCTCCGTCCTCACGACGGACATCATGACCTCCGCAGTCAACGCCGCCCTGGTCAACGGCATGTTTGCGCACGCCGACGAAACGGACGATTTTGAGCCGGTAACCAAAGCACACCCCGGTTGTTCGGTTGTTCCCGCGGCACTGGCCATTGCGGAGCGAGAGGGCAGGTCTGGAATGGAATTACTCCGGGCCGTAACTCTCGGGTACGATGTCTGCTGCCGCTTTCTCCT
>QHXD01000521.1 GCA_003223895.1 Acidobacteriota bacterium | reverse complement strand
TCAGCATCACGCCCATACCTACCCGTCAGCCGGCTTTTGGAATCGGAACGACACACAACTACGACATATTCTTAACGGGCACTACACAGGGATACACGTACCAAGAACTGGTGCTGCCCGATGGAGGGCGGGTCCGCTTTGATCGCATCTCGGCAGGGACCAGTTGGACGAATGCCGTCTATCAGAACACGACTAATCCGGGCCCGTTCTACGGGGCAAAAATCGCGTGGAATGGAAACGGGTGGACGCTTACAGAAAAGAATGGAACCGTTTTAATTTTTCCGGAGAGCTTTGCCGCGTCCTCTCCGCAACAAGCGGCTCTGATCACGATTCGCGATCGCAACGGCAACACGGTCACACTCAGCCGCGACTCTAGCTTCAACCTCACGCGTGTCACTTCACCGAATGGGCGGTACATCAGTTTCACCTACGATACGAATAATCGCATTACCCAAGCCGTCCGCAAAGACTGATCTGCTGCACTCGAAGAGGTGTAGTAATCGTCCTGCGAAATCGTGATTTTCCATTGGTTTGCTAATCCTTTACCGTCGAGGTTCACACTCAGGCCATAAAGAGCCAACGTACAGCTGATAGTCGGCGATAAAGTGTTATACCCCGGCATAATCATGAACGTCGTCTTGTAATAGCCGCCCTCACCGAATACCCCATCGGCGACTTGTGGAAAGATGTTTCGCAGGATCTCGTTCTGCGCATTCGCAAGCGGAGTAATCATGAGGAAAACCACGAAGAAAATGTAACGCTTCATCGCTAGGTGCCTCCGATCGGGCTTTGTAGCATGGAGGCAAGGAGAATTGGGGCGAATTTCTGGCCTTTCTCCAGCGCGGCGCTTCAGCTCAGTAACAGCCTCCTTTCGAATGCTCGCAAGTCGGAGTTTTCCATGTGTGGAAAAGGCGTGCCATCGCAATCAGTTCGTCCTGAGTCTTCCAGTGAACATCTTGCTGCCGCCCCACTCGTATTCACGGCACGGCGAACAGAAGTATTCCAGCCGATACGTCCACACCGTTGTTTCGACGGCTCTGACGCACGCGCCAGCCGTATGATTCGTCTCTTCACAACAGATACATCGCGGGCTATAAGTCCCTCCGAATCGCGCCTACAAGCGTTTTAAGAGAAAGGCGCGGTCATAAGGCCGCGCCTGGGAGGGTTGAAACTAGGAATGAGCAGCGGCAATCGTACGAGAACGCCCTTGTTCACATAATCGACCGAAAGTGTTAAGGCACCTTCTGGCTACGCTGGAAGAAAGAGGCCCGGCCATAAGACCGCCGCCTCCGAAGTAGAACAGTAGGATGAGGCAACCCAACACTATCGTTTGCGCTTGCGTTTCTCAATCGGCCTGAACATGACCCAAGCGAGGCCGACCGTGCCTAAGAGAAGCACGGCGCTCAAGACAATCAAGATCTCAATCGCTTCCGCCGTTCCCATAGGCACCATTGTGCTGTTCCGATAGAAGGCGGCTCAATCGGCTGAACGTGCTTCCAGTACCTTACCGCGCAGAGTTGGCACTTTAGTGCTCCCACTGTCCGAATTGCGCCTACACATCAACGTCGGACGAGAAAGGCACAACTCGGAGCAGGATCCCATGCCGGTCAGCAGCATTCAGATATTCTGCTATTCCGGCGCGACGAGCGTTTTTTCCAAGACAATCACATTATCCTACTGTGGACGCGGCTCTTCAGCGAGCCGACTTAATCGTAATTTCGCCGCCGTGCTCGGCTGGCAGTCGTTACTTGCAGTCGCTCACTCCATACTGGTAGTAGATATGAAATAGGACGGCCGCCGCTCGTGCATCATCTGCAGGTGCAGCGGGCTGGTTCATGAATAAACGTCCCGGCAGCCCGGGTAAGGGCTGCGGTACAGTCGCGTAAACGTGTTATCCGTGGAAAGACGAAGACCGCCCGATGACGCTGGGCGGTTCTTCTGTCTCGCGAACGAATAACAAGCGCCCGGAGCGACTTCCGGGAAATGACGGCGCAAATACAACTGCCGACCGATCGGGCAAGATGCGACGGTTCTCCCCGCCGTCCAGCGAACTGACATTGATGCCGCTCGTTTCCGACGGCTGAATGTCCGTGTACAGAAAATGTCGGCCATCGGATAGAAACACAGGGTAACGAAAAGAGCCTTTTGTTTTGAAGACATCGGCTGCAGCACCACCGGCCGCCGAGACTCGCTGGATTACTTGACCGCTATTACCGACCTGAGAGAAGAGGATCACGTCCTGGCGGTTCCACGATCCGCCACGCGCAGAGGCTGCGTCGCACAGCGACTGTGCAGGACCACCGCTCGCGGCGATTTTTTTGAGCTTGCCCTGCGCGAAAAACCCGATGTAACGGCTATCGGGCGACCAGAAGGGATAAGTGGCGTCTTCAGTCGTCGGCATGGACTGGGCCTGCAGCGCGTCGAGCGGGCGCAGCCAGAGCTGCTGCTTACCATTAACCATCGCGGCGATGGCAACGTATCGCGCTTGATGCGATCCGCCAAGGTCTCGCCTTCGGCCAACTCCATCACGAGAAGTTTTCGATCACCGGATTCTTCCAGACCATAGATCGCTGCAATGTGAGGATGATTCAACGACGCCAAGACTCGCGCTTCACGTTCAAAACGGGCCACACGCTCGGCGTCACGAGCGAAGGCTTCGGGAAGAAGTTTGATCGCAACACTGTGGCCAAGCTTTGTGTCAGTGGCTTGATAAACCTCTCCCATCCCGCCCGTTCCAAGGTGGGCTGTAATCTCGAAGTGTGCGAGCCTTGTGCCGATCATGTCTTATTTCTTGTTGAGAGCGGCGGTCCAGTTCACCACGACCGTGACTGTGATTTCCTTTGCTCCTCTTGGAACATCACGGATCAGAAACTGTTGCCCATCGGGTGTGACGCCGTATTGATCCACATTGTAGGTGGGAATGACACGCGCATCGAATAGCGCATGGGGGATTCCGGCTTCGAGGCGTGCGGGATCGAGAATGCCATTGCTGGAAGCGTCGAAGGCTGCGGCAGCGCCCAGGCCGTACCTTACCGGATGTGCCAATGTTGCCGGATCTCTGATCAATTGCCTTCGCTTCGAATCGAAGCCTTGCATCAGAAGGTTCCCGTCTCGCAGAAACAAAATGTATCCGGGAGCGGCATACATAACTTTGGAATCCGTCCGGAGCAGGGCCGTATGTTCCGCCGAATCCAAAGAACCAATCTGCGCGACCACCGGTTTCTCAGGACGATCGGTCAATGCAAGATAAAAGAAGTGCCGCCCATCGGGGAGAAACTGAGGCCAAATGTGTTCAATCTCGCCAGCGGCTTTGTCGATCGTTGTTACTGGAACAATCGGACCGCCAGCCGCATTCACACGCGCAATAGGGCCGTTTGTGCCCTGTGAAAACAGAATAGTTCCGCCCGGCCCCCACGTACCGCTCTGAGTGAGTAGAGCGCTATCGCAAATCGCCTCGGGACGCCCACCAGGGAGTTGAATCTTCTTTAACTTGCCGCCTGAAAAGAATGCCAAATAGCGGCTATCCGGCGACCAGAAGGGTGAAACTGCTCCCTCGGTCCCTGGCAATGGTTCAGACTCCAACGCGTCAAGAGATCGAACCCATAGCAAAACTTTGGCATCCGCTCCGATCGCGACGAAAGCGACATGCCGCCCGTCTGGCGATATAGCGAGTGCGGGCGGCCGACCTATCGCGATCACCGCCTGATTTGAAGGAACCACCGAATAGCGGAGGATTGGGGACGCCGGCTGCGGTCTTAGATACAACGCGACGGTCACCGAGGCTGGGCGCGCGTCGAAGATGATCATGAGGGGACTCGACATCTTCTCTACCGGGCTGAATGGATACTTAGTATCGTCGTGACGTGGCTGCCCTCGCCATCCCCGTCCGACAGCGGGCCGCCTTGGGTGGCTGACCTCTAAATCATAAACCCCTAGGGGGCGCGCACGATTGTTCGGATTCTCAAGAGATTCCGAACCAGCGGTTGCGCAGGCACTGGCACGAAAACTACTGATTTTCAGCAAAGGAATCGTCATCCGCCATTGGGCCGACTTGCTCCCTGAAGGTACAGCCCCGGTCTCACGCGTTATAACGGGACAAAATGCGGCTTCCTAAAGACTCTCCTTATCGCCATCGGTGATTATAGGGCTGCAAGGCGTAGACCGCAGTCTGTCGATCAGCGAGCGTACTGCTGCAGCCGGCGTATCGCGGCCTGAACTTCGATGTTTGCTGGTTCCAAACGCTGAAGAGAGAGATAGTGCTTCAGAGAGTCCGCAGGTGAGCCGCTCGCTTCATACGCCATGGCCAGATGCAGATGCGTGATTGGCGAACCCGGATTGATCTGGAGTTCCGCAAGATACTCGGCAATCGCCTG
>QHXD01000520.1 GCA_003223895.1 Acidobacteriota bacterium | reverse complement strand
TCTACGCCTTCGATCGTGACCGTGACCTCAGCCGCGCGCGCATGCGCGCCTACGTTCCGCAACGCCTCCTGCGCTACCCGGTACAGGCACGGCGTCACATGTCTGGGGATTGAGTCAGGCAGCGCGGGGGCGGTGAACGAGGCCTTGGTCCCTTCCTGCGCGGCGAAGTTCTCCACGTAGGCTCGAAGGGCCACTTCCAACCCCAATTCATCCAACACCATGGGATGGAGCGCATAGGCCAGCCCATGGACGTCATCAGACAGATGCGCCACCTGCGTGCCGATCATCCGCAGCTCCTCGCGGATCAGGTCTGGGGCGGAGGGCAGAGCCCGTTCAAGGTTCTCCAGCCGGAGCGCCACCGCCGCCAGTCGCTGGTTCACATCGTCATGAAGGTCGCGCCCGTCGCCGCCGAAAGTAATGTCACCTCGACTGCCGCTCGCTTCCCCCGATGATCAGCCGTGCCGAACGCTGCAACGTGACGTACGCCCACGCCCACTCGAAGAGAACGATCAAGCGGTTACGAAAACCGATGAGGAAGAAGATGTGGATGAATGTCCAGGCGATCCACGCGATGAAGCCGGAGATCTTGACCGCCCCAAAGTCCGCGACGGCCGCGGCCCGCCCAATAGTGGCGAGGGCGCCCCTATCTGCGTATCGGAAAGGTGTGGAAGGCAGTCCCTGACATCTTCGTAGGATGTTCTGGGCAGCATGACGGCCCTGTTGGATCGCAACCGGCGCCAGGCCCGGCAAAGGGCCACCCTTCTGATACACGAACGCAGCCAGATCGCCGATCACGAATACGTCCGGATGGCCTGGAATGCTCAGATCCGGTTCCACCAGCACTCTCCCAGCGCGATCAAGCGGGGCCACGAGCGATCGCGCCAGGGGCGACGCCGTGACGCCGGCCGCCCACAGCACCGTGGCCGCCGGGATGCGCTCGTCGCCAACCACGACTACGCCCGGCTGGATCGCCGTCACGGGAGCATTCTTCCGTACATCCACGCAGAGTTTCGTAAGCGAGGCCTCGGCCTTGGCGGAGAGATCCGCAGGGAAAGATGGTAGGATTTGTGATCCGGCCTCGGCCAGGATGACGCGTGCCTCCCGCGGATTGATCACGCGGAAATCTTGCACCATCACCATGCAAGCGATCTCCGCAATCGCCCCCGCCAGTTCGACACCCGTCGGCCCGCCTCCTACGATGACGAACGTGAGCAATACCCGTCGCTTGGCCTCATCGGTCTCACGCTCAGCCTTTTCGAAAGCGCACAGGATGCGGCGCCTGATCTCCAGCGCATCCTCGATGCTCTTCAGCCCTGGGGCGAACACCTCCCACTCAGCGTGCCCGAAGTAGGAGTGGCACGCGCCGGTCGCCAGAATCAAATAATCGTACGTGAGCTCACCGTCCTCCAGGATCACCGTGCTGGTGGCGACACTGATGGCAGACACCTCGGCCAGAAAGACCCTGATATTCGGCTGACTTCTCAACACGCTGCGTATGGGATAGGCGATGTCGCTGGGGGAGAGAGTGGCGGTCGCAACTTGATACAGTAACGGCTGAAACAGATGGTGATTGCGGCGATCAATCACCGTGATCCGGACGTCCGCGCGTTTGAGAGCCTGAGCGGCATAGAGCCCACCGAATCCAGCCCCGACGATCACCACGTGCGGGCGATCAGAGGCTATCTCGGTAACGATGGCTGACGTTGTATTGCCTCACTTGATATTGGGACAGGTCGTTTCTCGTTGTTGACCATTCATGCGGCAAAGAATTCGTGGTGTTCGAGGTTCCGCTTCCAAATCATTCGACCACCCAGATCGTAAAGCCCTTTGCGTCGCGCAATAATTGATCTGTCACACCGCCGCCGAAGATCCGTTTCATACCGGATGTCCCATGGCGACCCACCACAATGGTCTCGTGATGTCCACTTCGCGCCTCTTCGAGAATATTTCTGGCGATATCGTCCTCATGGTCGAATTTCGAAGTCACGTTGATCGTGTCAAAGCCAGATTTTTCCAGTGTCTCGCGCGCCTTCGTCAGCACATGGCACTCGACTTCTCGTTCCTTCTTGAGCCAGGCGTCCTGATCGTCGCGCAACTGCGTGCTCAATCGTTCTTCGGTGGCGGGATTCTCCGATCCGCCATGCTCCATGAGCTGCCGAGGCATGGGCTTGAGTACATGAAAAAGAGTGACGGCCACATCCGGTGTCCGGCACAGAAGGGATCCGACATACTGGACGGCGCGCCGGGAGTTCTCGGACTCGTCGACGGGCAAGAGAATTCGCATACAGGCCTCCTTGGAGGTGATCAGCTTGCCATGCGTAGGCATTGTACTCCGCAAGCAATCGCAATGTCTCCCTTACCCTCAGAAGCCCTACAGGAGCTTGACCTGCCCACCGCTGTTGTACCACCTTTAAGGTGAAAAGAAGCTCAACTGCAGGTGGCTCCCCGAACCGTACGCTTTGCGAACCTTGCGGTTTGAGCTGCCAATCTCCTTCCCAAGCATCGCTTCCCAAATCTTAGGCGGGGCGCAACATTCTTTTGAACGTCAGGGGGCCATCACACTTTCTCCCTGGTCAGCATCTGCATCCGCCATTTCGTCTGAAAGCCCTTCAGCCTTGACCATCGCCTTGTACTGCTGAGGCGATAACTTCGGCAACTCGCGAATGAACGCCACCAGATTCCATATTTTTTCAGTACTGTGCGTCGGCCCGAAAGCCGGCATGCCGGTCATTCGCATGCCATGCTGGATAATCCAATACAGTTCTGCATTACTCCGCCGTTGGACTTCTTTGGACTGCAGTCTAGGTGGTTTCGGATTGAGGCCTTGACGGACAGGGGACGGCTGCCGTCCCGGTGCACTATGGCAGACAGTACACATCGTGTGATAGCTACGGAAGCCTGTCTTAATACGCTGGGCATCAGCCAACGATGGCTCCGGCGGACTCGCTGCGGCACGTACAGCGATCGAGCGATCCCGGACTATAGATATGACCCACAGAGCCAGCTTGCTGTGCTGCTTCGTGGCCGCGACATTAAAGGCTCCGAACCACACAACGAAAAAGCTCACGAAGAGAAACAAGACCAGTCCTACAAGGAGGATCCGCATTGTGGACCTGCCTCCGGTTGTTGTATCACCTTCAAGTTGAGAAGAAGCTCAAAAGAAGTTGGCTCCACGAGCCGTGCGCTTTGCGCACCTTGCAATTCGAGTCCCCAGTACACCAGTCGCGTAAATCAAACGGATGGGGAACGCCTTAGGCCATCATATCAGCTGGACCGGTTTACGGGGGTGGGGTCACCGTCACGACATAGACCCTGCGATCCTCAGGTGTGAACTTCCAGCCCATCCGCTTTTCAAACACAATCCGATAGGTACCAGGCTTCAGCGCGCGGAACTCGAAGGCCCGCTCGCCTGCGTCAATGGTATCGTTGCTGTCACCGAAGCTGCGTTCATAGTCGTCATTGACCAGCGGCAGGGTTTCAGAATCATACGAGGGGACGTAGATTTCACCACGGGTACGGTCTTCCCATAATCGGATGGTCACCGTGCCTCCGACACGGGCCTCCGCGGTCTTCTCTTTCTTACAGTTATCCCCTGTTCCGACAGCCATGGGCTATGCCTCTTTTCGGTCTCATCCTGCTTTCCATCAGGTAGTTTCAGACAACATCTGATCT
>QHXD01000488.1:7599-7963 GCA_003223895.1 Acidobacteriota bacterium | reverse complement strand
GATGCAGTGGATCAATCCACACGCCTGGGTCAACATCGACGTGAAAGGCGACGACGGCACCACGACCAACTGGATGATCGAGCTGGCCGCGCCGAACGCTTTACTCCGGCGTGGCTGGACGAAGAGTTCCCTGCCGGTAGGCACCGAGATCCTGGTCGAAGGCTATCAGGCCAAAGATGGAGCAAAGCGGGCAAACGGCAGTATCGTGACGTTCACCGATGGCAAGAAGCTGTTCGTCGGTTCGTCCAATCCCGACGCTCCGGACATCGACAAAAACAAACGAAGGTTGCGAGTTGGTTGCTCCTGCTGATAACAGTGGCCGCGAGTACGCCCGCCTTTGCTCAGGGTCCGCCGGGCGGTAACG
>QHXD01000488.1:3816-7493 GCA_003223895.1 Acidobacteriota bacterium | reverse complement strand
AGCTCGCAAGAACGTGGGACGCATCCATACTGTCGCTCACAACTCAGCAAGCCCTGCCGCACCCTCCGCAGTACTTTATGCGGGGCCCCGGACCGAACTTCCGTATAACGAAGTTTACGAATGAAGACGGCGACGTGCTTGGGTACAAGCTGCTGGGCGTTTATGGGCGTGCCGACCGGACCATCTGGACCGACGGACGCCAACCTCCGCCGGAGTATGCGGAATTCACGTGGGACGGCTTTTCGACCGCTGTCTGCGAACGGGGCATGCTGAAGGTCACTACCACGCATATGAAATACGGGTACCATCGGCGCAACGGCGTCCCTGCCAGCGTCAAGGCCAGGCTGACCGAATACTTCATCCGCCGCGACAGCACTCATTTGACTCACGTCCAGTTCACCGAGGATCCCGTGTATCTGGAGGAGCCTCTCATTCGAACCACGGATTTCGAGTTGAACCCCGCCCAGAACACCGGGGCACGAGGACTTGGCAACGAGATCGTGGACGAAATTGTCACCTGGCCGAAGGGATACGTGCCCAGCTTCCCGCTGGACACACTTCCAACCGAGTTTGCGAATGACCTCGGGCTGCCGTTCGAGGCGACGCAGGGCGGCAAGGAGACGATCTATCCGGAATATCTCATCAAGCTCAAGAAGATGATGAGCGAGATGAAATCCAAGAGATGAGCGGAGCAAAGAAGAGGACCCAGCCGCGAATGACGCGAATGACGCCAGGTGGGCGCATCAAAGGATTCTTGACGCGCCCATTTGGCGTAATTCGCGTCATTCGCGGCTGGGTCCTCTTCTTTGCGTTCGCTCCGCTCATCCTTGCGCAGCAGAACCAGAATAGCGACGAGATTGGCGTGCTGCCGGTGCAAGGTAAGGTATACATGATCCACCTGCCCGGCGACATCAACCTCACTGCCCAGGTTGGTGACCAGGGCATTCTGCTGGTGGATTCAGGTCCCGCCAACCTCGCCGACAAGCTTCTGGCAAAGCTTCGCCAACAATTCGGAAACAAACCGATTCGAATCATTATCAATACGCATGTCCACGCGGATCATACCGGCGGAAATGCAGCCATCCAGAAAGCGGAAGCCGCCGTCAGAGCAGCGAGGCAAGGCGGTGGTGGTGGTGGCGGTGGTGGTGGCGGTGGAGGCGGCAATAACAATCCCGCAGTCCGCATCATCGCGCATGAGACCACGCTCAACAGGATGAATGGCGCGACCAAAGGCGAGACGCCTGCGCCGGACGATGCGCTGCCCACCTCGACGTTTTTCACCGAGAAGAAAGAGCTGTTTTTCAACGGCGAACCAATTGAGATCTTCAACCAGGCGGGCGGACATACAGACGGCGACCTGATGGTGTTCTTCCGCGGGTCGGATGTGATCAGCGCCGGAGATCTGTTCGTCACCAACAGCTATCCGATCATTGACGCGCAGCGAGGCGGCAACATCCAGGGCGTGCTCGACGCACTGAACCGGATTCTGGATATCACGATTCCCGAGTTCAATGAGCAGGGCGGTACGCGGGTGATCCCGGGCCATGGCCGGTTGTGCAACGAATCCGACGTTGATGATTACCGCAACTTCATGACGATCATTCGGGATCGAATTCTGGACCTGGCAAAGAAGGAAATGACGCTCGACCAGGTGAAGGCGCGAAAGCCGACGCTGGATTTCGATGGAGTGTACGCGAACCCCGCCTGGACACCTGCGATGTTCATCGAGGCCGTGTATCGCGATGTCAGTAAGACTTTGAAAAGGCCGCGATGAGCGGAGCGAATGCAAGCCCGAGGCGAAGCGCAAGCGCGATAGCGCGCAGCCTCAAGAAACGGCGCAGCCAATAGATGCCATCCAGATAATGGAGAAGCTTCAAGGAGAAGATTCATGAAACGTACTGTGCTGATAGTCCTTGTTGTCACCCTCGTGATCGTTTCGGGCATTCGGGTGTTTGCACACCACTCCCAGGCGGCCGTGTACCAGGGTGGGAAGAAGGTGACGATTGAGGGAGAGGTGGCGCAGGTCCTCATCCGAAGTCCGCATTCATTCGTTCACGTGTTGGCCAAAGACGAGAAGGGCGAGATGCAGCGATGGGCCGTTGAATGGGGCGGTGCCGCCTCGCTGTCTCGAACCGGCGTCGACGGAAAGACGCTCAAGGTCGGCGATCACGTGATTATCGAGGCCAATCCCGGCCGCAATCCGGTCGATCACCGGATGCTTATGGTGACAATTACGCGGCCGTCCGATGGATTCACGTGGGGCCGCAAGCCTGGCGAGGTTGTGGACTGATCATGCTTGCATTGTTCATCGCCTTCCTGATTGCCGCGCAGGTTCCGCAGGGACCGCCCCCGCCGCCGCAACCCGTGCTCGCGCCGCGCGCTGCCGCGCCCTTCGACCCGACGGGCTACTGGGCCTCGGCAGTGACTGAAGACTGGCAGTGGCGCTTTGTCACACCGGCGAAGGGAGATTTCATTGCGGTTCCTCTCAATACCGAAGGCGACAAGCTCGCGAAGGCCTGGGATCCTGACGCCGACGTCAGGAACGGGAATCAGTGCAAGCCATTCGGCGCGGCAGCCATCTTCCGGCTGCCGACACGCGTGCACATCACCTGGGTGGATGATTCCACGTTGAAAATGGATTTTGATCTCGGTACGCAGAGCCGGACAGTTTATTTCGACAAGTCGAAACCACTCGGAGAGAGAACCTGGCAGGGCCATGCGATTGGTCAATGGATCGACGTGCCCCCACCGCAGCCTCCTCGCGGCGGTACGGCAGACGATCCGTCCGCGCGTCGAGGCGCCGCCCCCGAGGCTGGCGGCCGCGGTGCTGCGCGAAATCAGATCGGAGGTCTGAAGATCGTGACGACCAACATCCGTGCTCAATATCTGCGCATGAACGGTGTGCCCGTCAGTGAGAAGGCCGTCGTCACCGACTATATCGATCGCGTGCCGGGACCTGACGGAGCCGAGTGGCTTATCGTCAAGACAATCGTCGACGATCCCACATATATGTCGCAGCCCTACATCACAAGCTCGCAATTCAAGCGCGAGCCCGATGCTTCCAAATGGAATCCGACACCCTGCGAACTGCTTCCTCGCGTGAACCAGGCCGCGCCGCTCGGCCGATAGAAGAAGCCAGAAGCCAGGAAGCCAGGAAGCCAGAAGCCAGGAAGCCAGAAGCCAGGAAGCCAGGAAGCCAGAAGCCAGGAAGCCAGAAGCCAGAAGCCAGAAGCCAGGAAGCCAGAAGCCAGAAGCCAGAATGGGTTGGTCCCTATTCTGGCTTCTGGCTTCTTGGCTTCTGGCTTCTTTCTGTTCTTTATGGTTTCTCTGGAGCCGCACCCGGTGTGCCCGGAATCGTCCCGTTGGCACTAAGGAACAGCCTTGTTCCGTCGGGCAAAACGAAATTTCTGCCGACCGCTTTGTTCGTACCTTCCTTGGCTTGATACGCGTCGATGGTAAGCTCCGTTCCAACCTTAACTGTATATTTGGTCACGCCCAGCCGGATCAGGGTGTTCGGACTGCCGCCTTCGATCATCCATTCGGAGACCTTTCCGTCCGGTCCTTTTACATCGATATGGAACCACGAATGAGGATTTATCATTTCCCATTTCGTGAGTGTTCCCTTTATTGTGAGCGGCTTGTTGACGTCAAACTCGGCTGAAAATGCGTGATGCGCC
>QHXD01000488.1:0-3776 GCA_003223895.1 Acidobacteriota bacterium | reverse complement strand
TAATCACCACGGCTAGCTTTGTTCGCATTTAGTTTCTCCTTTTTTTAGCGGCCCCAAGGTCTTCTGCTTCCGCTCGAATTTTGAAATGAAGCTTCTGTTTAACCCCGTCTGGATATATCACATACGGAAAGTCGGGTCGAGCTATTTAGCTCGGCACAACTTCGACCTCAACATTGCCTGTAAGAGACATCCAAGCGTATACTTTCGCGCACCGCATTGAAGGGAGACAACATGAAGCTCACATCCAGGCGAATGATTGTCGGCACCGTGGGAACAGTGGCCGTCTGTCTGCTGGCCGTCGCGTTCGCGAGCGGCCAGGCTGCGCAGCAACCTAGACCACAGATGGCGGAAGAAGTCTTCAAGAACGTCCAGATTCTCAAAGGAATTCCCGTTGACGAATTCATGGACACGATGGGAATGTTTGCCGCCGCCCTGAGCCTGAACTGTATTGATTGCCACACGCCGGAAAGCAGTGGCAGCTGGGAAAAGTTTGGCGACGACACACCGTTGAAGCGGACGGCGCGCAGAATGATGTTGATGGTGAGCACCATCAACAGAGACAACTTCGCGGGGGTGCGCAATGTGAGCTGCTACACCTGCCATCGCGGCGACCTGCGTCCCAAGATCGTACCGAATCTTGCTCTGCAGTACTCTGTGCCTGTCGAAGATGCAAATGAAGTTGAAATCGTTCCGATTTCCGGGGGACCTTCGGTCGATCAGATTCTTGACAAGTACGTTCAGGCACTCGGCGGGACGCAGCGGCTGGCCAACTTTACCAGCTTTACTGGAAAGGGTACTTATATAGGTTTCGATACCGAGCAAACGAAGGTTCCTGTCGAAGTCTTTGCCAAAGCGCCGGCTCAGCGCACCACCATCGTCCGCCCGCGCATCGGAGACAGCGTCAGGGTCTATGACGGCCGCGCAGCCTGGGTTGCGGGGTCGGACAAACCAGTGCCGTTGTTGTCGCTGACCGGAGGAAATCTGGATGGAGCCAAGATCGATGCGGCCCTGTCTTTTCCAACACAGGCAAGAATAAAACAGCTGTTTGCTCAATGGCGGGTCGGCGCGACTTCCATCGACGATCGTGAGGTGCGGGTTATCCAGGGAACCAACCCACGACAGCCGCCGGTAAACTTTTACTTCGATGAAAATACCGGCCTGTTGGTGCGGACGTTGCGCTTTGTCGATACGCCGGTCGGCCGCGTTCCCACCCAGACCGACTACAGTGACTATCGCGACGTCTCCGGCATCAAGATACCCTTCAAGTGGACCGCGACATGGACGGACGGCCAGGCAACCACCGAGCTGAGCGAGGCGCAGGTGAACGTCCCGGTCGACGCCGCGAGATTCGCCAGACCGGCCCCGGCGCGGCCCAGGTAGGAAATTCGGAAACACTCTGAATCGCGTTCTGAACCCAACTGTAGCGGCGCTCTATAAAGGTGTGAATGAATTGCAGGACAGGCCGCATTCCCCTCCTTCGCAAGGAGGGGAATACATTTGGCGAATTCATTCACAGCTGCTTCCAGGAAATGCCGGCGGTCATAGACCGCCGCTACAGTTGGGTCTGTTCTTTCTATGACAAGGCTGCGTCGACCGTGGGCGGAAATATTGCGCCGACCTCACCTTCGATGCGCAGGGAAACGCCAGGTTCCGAATCGTGTTCTGTTGCACCCCGATTGATGATTACGTAAGGGACACCGCGTTGAGCGGCCATCAGCGGAAACGAAGAAGCCGGATATACCGAGAGAGTCGAGCCGAGCGCCACAACAAGATCCGCCCTGACCGCCGCGTCCGCTGCACGCTCAATTGTTCCTGGGTCGAGGCTCTGACCGAAGCTGATTGTCGCGATCTTCAGGAATCCACCGCATGTGCATCGCGGCGACCTGCCATTCACACGGAAGTATTCAAGGTGAGGCTCCGGGTCGCCGCGCCCGTGACAGGTCTGACACTCGACGAGTGAGTTTGTCCCATGAAGCTCGACCAGATGGTCAGGGCTCGTTCCCGCCCGCGAATGCAGGCCGTCAATGTTCTGGGTCACCACCATGACGACTTTTTCGGCCTTTTCCAATTTCACGATGGCGTGATGCACGACATTCGGCCGCGCCTGCGCGATGCCAGTCCATCCTTCCAGCTTGTAACTCCAGTGTTCAATCCGCGCCGCTTCTGAGGTCATGAAGTCCTGGTAGTAAACCGGCTTCCGCCGCGACCAGATTCCCTGCGGTCCACGGAAGTCCGGGATTCCACTCGCTGTGGAAATACCGGCGCCGGTAAATATCAGCATCTTGCGCGAGGCTTTGAGATACGCAGCCAGTTTTGCAGAGTTGTCATTCATCGCCGGAATAGTCAACGATCACCAGCGTAGCATCGTCCTGGAAACCGTGGGCAGCGAATGATGCGACCGCGTCCAGGAGCACGCGCTTGAGTTCATCTGCCGGAAGCCGGCGATTCTCGACCAGGAGGCGCGTCAATCGATCTTCGCCGAATTCTTCGCCTCCGGCATTCTCTGCTTCCGTGATGCCGTCGGTAAGCAGCACAAGTCGATCTCCAGGCTCCAGCGTGACCTGGCGTTCCTCGTATGCAGCATCGGGGAAGATGCCGAGTACCGTTCCGCCATCCGACAGGCGTATGACTTCACCATTTTGACGAACGACCATGGGTGGTACATGGCCGGCATTCGTGTAACGAAGCGTGCGGTCGTTGAAATCCAGAACGCCGTAGAACAGTGTCGTGAACCTGCCGGCGCGCGAGTTTTCAGAGACCACGCGATTGAGGTGCCCGCAAACCTGGGCGGGCCGCTTCATGGTTTGTGCGAAAGCCCGAAGACTCGCTTGTGTGTTGGACATCAGCAACGCCGCCGGAAGTCCTTTTCCTGAGACGTCGGCAATGCAGAGAGCCGCTGCCGTGTCGTTGAGCGGGATCACGTCGAAGTAGTCGCCGCCGACTTCGTTTGCGGGCTGCCAGAAGGCCTGGATATCGCATCCCGGCAATTCAGGCAATTCCGTCGGAAGCAACCGCTGCTGAATTTCGCGCGCTTCCTTCAGTTCCTGTTTCTTTTCCCGGAGAACGCGGCCTTCTTCGGCGTGACGTCGAAGCGAGCCGAGCAGCTTGTCGTTGTCCCATGGTTTCTGGACGAAGTCGCGGCCGCCATTTTGCATCGCTTCGATGGCGATGTCGAGGCTGGCCCAGGCGGTCATGAGGACCACGGGCAATGAACTGTCGAGTTCACGGATGCGCGAGAGCAACTCGAGTCCTTCGGTGCCTGACGTTGTGTCGCGCGCGTAGTTCAGGTCGAGCAGCAGGACGTCGAAGTCGCGCTCCTGGACAGCCTCCACAACCGCCCGCGGCGAGTTGGCGCTTTCGAAAATAAAGCCTTCATTCTTGAGAAGAAGCTGAAGCGCCTCCACTACGTGAACCTGATCGTCGGCAATAAGGATTCGTGGTGCCATATATGTTCAGACTTTAGCGAACGAAGTTCCAAAGGTTTCTATCGCAGATACCAGTAAAACGAGTGACTTACAGTTACCCTGGCCGAGGGCGATCTTCCTGACTGTTCGGATCTGGGATTCGCAGTGCCGATTCCGCCCGCCTGTTGGACGGGTGGTAATTCGGGGACAGACGTATAAATCACCTAAATTCAAGTCAAAGGACCTTGATCGAATTTAGGTGATTTATACGTCTGTCCCCGAATTACCACCCATCCCCGGATTAGATCGGATGCTACAAGAGACGACTGAGCTACTACGCCGCGGTTACATCGCCGTTTGCTTTTTGTTTGC
>QHXD01000487.1 GCA_003223895.1 Acidobacteriota bacterium | reverse complement strand
TGGTGCGAACTGATCGTGATCCCTCGCCGCTGTATCCAGAGATGTACGGAAGAATTCTGGAAATCGACAAAGATGCGTTCGTCTCTGATGTAAAACCGATGATACAGCTCATTGCCGAATCGCTCGCGCCACGTCGGTTCTCGACCATACTGCTGTCGGCATTCGCGGTTGTTGCTCTCGTTCTTTCACTGGCGGGTATCTACGGCGTGATCGCACATTCGGTTGCACAGCGCACGGTCGAGATCGGCATTCGCATGGCGATGGGCGCTTCACCTGCCAGCGTCACCGACGTGATGCTTCGGTACGGACTATGGCCCGCGATCTGGGGAATGGTGGTCGGGCGCATTTGCCATTTCACGGTTTTTTTCGGCCATGCTGTTCGGCGTCGGGCCGCTGGATCTTGCAACGTGGATCGTCGTTTCCGGTTCAATGCTCGCTGTGGCGTGCATCGCGAGTTATCTGCCTGCGCGCCGCGCGTGCAGCATCGATCCAACCGTCGCGCTCCGGGCGGAGTAGTCGTTTTCGTCGGCGCTCTTATCATCAGTCCATTCATTGAACTCTGGTGCGAGTGAACTCTGGTGAAGGATCATCCGATGAATTCGCTGTGATAACAGATAGATACTGCTTTCTGGAGTTAGGGCATCGTTGAAGACAAACCCGTTCTCAAGATTGCTCCCCGAACGCCGTAGTGTTTACGAACGGCGCATAGTGCGCCGTCGTCCGGCCAGGCTACGCAGATGGGGAGTAAAGACAATTTTGGCTGGATCGTGATAACCATTCGCTACAGATAACGCCGTAAATCGAACAAGCGGTGTAGTACTCTTGGGAATTTTACACCGGTCAGCGGGATAGCGGGATTAAGTCCAGCCAGCATGGATGAACTCTGGCAAGCGGCTAAAGTTTGCCGCGCGCGCTTAATACAACCTTACATGGAGTTCCGTTCGTTGAAACCAAGGGTACTCGAGATGTGCAACGGTGGGAGGCGGTCCTTCCACGGCATTGCTTCCTCGAGGGCTGCTGCGAGTTGAAGGATCACGTGTTCGGCCGCCGGTGCGGTTCCCAGTTGCACGCCGATCGGCAGGCCCGACGAGTGCATCGCCAACGGCAATGAGATCGCGGGAGTGCCAGTGATGTTATGCGGAAGCGTAAACTGGAAAACCGGTTGAAAGATGGTTTGCGAAAGAGTCTCCATGGTCACATCCGTGCGGCCGAGTTTGTATTTCCCCCACGGTTCGGCGACGCGCGCGGTCGTCGGCGAGAGCCATACATCATATTTCGTAAAGTAGTGTCCGAGCCGGCGTCGCGCCGTATTCAGCGCGGCCATCGCGTTCAGGAATTGCTCGGGCTGCATTTGCCTCGCGTGGTCATAGATCATAAAAACGACAGGCTCGAGAGTTTCAGGCCCGATCGGGCGGCCGGTGCGTTTGGAGTAACCCTCAAGACGGAGGTCAAAGCCGAAAAACCACACGTCGGCCATGTTCCTCATCGCGGAAGGATCGAATTCCGGACTGTCTTCGGAAACCTCGTGTCCCATCTGTGCGAGCGTCTCCGCTGTCCTCTCAACAGCCTGAGCGACTTCCTTGTCCGTTTCGATGTTCATCAGCGCCTTCGTTGACCAGCCGATGCGCAGTCTTGGCGGCTTTTTTCGCAACAACGTCATATAAGATTCCGCCGGCTTCGGAATGATGAACGGATCGCCGGGCTGGGGAACCGCAAGACAATCAAGCATCGCGGCGCAGTCGCGCACGGTCTTGGTCTGGACAAAATTCTGAGCGAGACCATATCCGTTCTCATCCAAATTTGGCCCGAATGAAATGCGGCCGCGCGAAGGTTTGAGACCGACCCCGCCGCAGAAACTCGCTGGAACACGTATCGATCCTGCGATGTCCGATCCGTGGGCGATTGGCACGATCCCTGCAACGACCGCCGCCATTCCTCCGCCGGTAGAACCGCCGGCCGAGTAACCTCTCTTCCACGGCGTGGACGTATTGCCATAAAGAGCGCCTTCCGTCGTGCCGGACATCGAGTACTCGGGCGCTGCAGAACGGCCGAGAATATTGACTCCCGACGCCCGCAGAAGCTCGCAATAATGGGTGTCCGTCTGAACGATCATGCCTTTACAAAGACGGCTGCCGAATTCGATCTTTCGGCCGGCCTCATGTCCGAAGACGTCTTTCATCAGGAATGGGACGCCGCGAAACGGACCGTCGCCCAGAGTCTTTTCGTCCAGACTGTCGATCCGATCGGGATAAGTTTCAACGACCGCGTTGATCGCCGGATTTATTGCTGCCATCGCTCGCGCGGCGGTCTCCGCCAGTTCCTTCGGCGAGACTTGTTTCCTCGACACCAATTCCGCCAACCCGAGCGCGTCATACTTTGCATATTCGTCGATATTCATGGAGAACGATACTAATACGCCGGAAAACTGGCTGCCTTCAGAATTTTTAAGTAAATCCCAGGCAGACTAGCGCGTACGAGCATTTCCATCGTCTTCCGGTGGCGAAAGTAATCACGTCGATCTGTCCAAAACTTTTAATACGCACGCCGATATCTTCAGAAGTCGATCGAAAATATCTTCCAGAAAATGGCGGATTTGGTGAAGAGTGCGATACCGTTAGGGTGAAGCCCCCGATGCCGGTTCCGTCTTTATGAGAGATGAGGAAATCGCTTCATGGTTCACGAACACACTCATGAGCGTCCAGGTTACGGCGCTGCCTTCGTTATCGGTTTATTTTTGAATCTAGGTTTTGTAATCGCGGAACTGGTCTACGGCCGCATCGCTCATTCCCTCGCTTTGGTTGCTGACGCAGGACACAACGCAACTGACGTGCTCTCTCTGCTAATCGCTTGGATTGCGCTGCTTCTGTCGCGCCGTCACCCGACTCCTTCTCGGACGTTTGGAATGAGAAAATCCTCGATCCTCGCTTCGCTTCTAAACGCCGTTATCCTCCTGGTGGCTATGGGAGCTATTGCGTGGGAAGCGATCCGGCGGTTTGCCGAGCCGGCCGGTGTCGACGGTCGCACCGTCATGGCGGTTGCTGCAATTGGAGTCATTATTAATGGCTTGACGGCTCTTCTGTTTGCTTCAGGCCGTAAGGGAGAATTAAATGTGCGCGGTGCTTTTCTCCACATGGCCGCCGACGCAGGAGTCTCGCTCGGTGTGATTGTCAGCGGTGCGCTTATTGTTGCAACAAGCCACCTCTGGATCGATCCGGTTGTTAGTTTGGCAATAGTCGTCACCCTTTTGTTTGGCAGTTGGGGCCTTCTACGAGATTCAGTGAACCTAGCGTTGGATGCAGTGCCGGAAGGAATCGATACGAGCGCGATCAGCGAACATCTACGGTCACTCCGAGGCGTGATCGACGTTCACGATCTGCATATCTGGGGCTTGAGCACAACGGAGGCCGCCTTGACGGCTCATATCGTGGTTGCATCGCACGCCGACGACACCTTCCTTATCCAAACCGAACAGGATTTGCACACCCGATTTGGAATAGAGCACGCTACTCTGCAAGTTGAAACGCAAAACATGGATGCATCCTGCCACTGCAGACTCATTCGGAAGTCATCATGAAGGTCAGCTGGCAGTGTCTGGATTATCGAATGCAAAAGCGAGGTCGAATATGAACGGAAAAATCAGCTATTGCGTCATCGTTGCGACGGCAATCATGTTGGCGATCGCGTCCGCAATATTGTGCCCACCTGCAGTGCAGGCAGAAGGCACCGTGCCGAAATACGAAGTCGATCCATTTTGGCTCAAAATTCCAGCCAAA